>NZ_OZ244709.1:0-47188 GCF_965218915.1 Novosphingopyxis sp.
GCCCAGGTCGCGCGCGAGATCGTGCTGGCGCTGCCGGCCGACCGGGTGCTCTCGACCGAAGATCGGATCGACTTGGCCCGCTCCTTTGCCGAGCAGCACTTCGTGGCCAAAGGGTTGGCCGTGCAGCTCGACGTTCACGCCCCACACAGGGAGCGGGGCGAAGGCGAGGGCGCGTGGGCCGAGGGCACCGGCGGCGACCACACCAACTGGCACGCTCACCTGCTTATCACCACACGCCGGGTCGAGGGGGACCACCTTGCCGCCAAGAAGGCGCGCGACCTGGACCCCGAAATCCGCAGGGCCGGCGCCCGGACCCTGGTGACGGACGCCGAGGCGTGGGGCGAGACGTGGCGGGCGCACCAGGACCGCTACTTCCAGGAGCACGGTATCGGGGTACGGGTGGACGCGACGGCGGCGCACCCCGGCGAGCACATCGGCCCGGTGCGGATGCGGAAGGTGGACAGCCCGGCGGCGGCGCGCGCCGAGGCGCTGCGGACGGCGAACGAGGAGGCCGCGCGGGATCCGGCGCAGGTGCTGGCGGCGCTGACCAGGAACAACGCCACCTTCACCGAGCGCGAGCTAGATCGCTACCTCCAGAAGCACCTTGGGGCCGGGCCGGACGGGACGCCCGACCCTGCCACGGTTCAGGACATCGCGGACGCAAAGCGGGCGGTGCTGGGGCACAGGGAGGTGCTGGCGCTGCATGACCGGGACACGGGCGAGGCGGCCGGGCGGTTCACGACCGGCGCGGTGCGTGAGCAGGAGCGTGCGGCGCTGGCAGATGGGGTGGCGGTGGCCGGGGCGCGGCACCACCGGGGCGTGATCGCCCGACACCAGGAGGCGGCGCTTGCCACCCGCACTCTGCGGGACGACCAGCGGGCCGCGTTCGAGCACGCGGTGTCTGCCGGCGGCCTCAAGCTGGTGGAGGGCCGGGCCGGCACGGGCAAGAGCTACACGCTGGCGGCGGTGCGCGAGGCGCACGAAGCGGCAGGCTACCGCGTGGTCGGCTTGGCGCCGACGAACGCCGTGGCGCAGGACCTAAAGGCGGATGGGTTCACCGAGGCGGCGACGGTCCACTCCGCCCTGTTCGGGCTCAAGAACGGTCGCACGAGCTGGGACCGGCGCACGGTGGTGGTGGTGGACGAGGCGGCCATGCTGGACAGCCGGGTGACCGGCGAGCTGCTGGCCGAGGCGAAGTCTGCCGGCGCCAAAGTCATCATTGCCGGGGACGATCGCCAGCTCGCCAGTATCGAGCGCGGCGGGCTGTTCACCGAACTGCGCAAGGCGCACGGGGCGGCCGAAATCATCGAGGTGACGCGCCAAAAGGTGGACTGGCAGCGGCAGGCGGCGCGCGACCTGGCCGAGGGCCGGTTCGACGTGGCGGTGCAGGCGTTCGATCGCCACGGCGCCGTGACGTGGACGGCGGACGGCGAGGCGGCACGGGCCGCCTTGGTCACGCGCTGGAAGGCGGACACTGCGGCCAACCCGCAGGCGAGCCGGTTCGTGTTCGCGTACACGAACGCCGAGGTGGACCGGCTGAACGCCGAGCTGCGGCAGGTGCGGCGCGACCGGGGCGAGTTGGGTAGTCCGGACGTGGTGCTGGCCACCAAGCACGGCGAAGCGGCGTTCGCGGTCGGCGACCGGGTGCAGTTCACCGACACTGCCAAGAAGCTTGGCGTCTACAATGGCAATGCCGGAACCATTACGGGGCTGGACGCCCGTACCGGAGAGGTTGCGGTGCGGCTAGACGCGCCGGCCGGGAAGGAGGGGCGTACCGTCACCTGGTCCGCAGCGGACGAGTTCGCGGGCTTCCGGCACGGCTATGCCGGGACGATCTACAAGGGCCAGGGCAAGACGCTGGACCATACGTATCTGCTGCACACGCACCACTGGCGGGCGGCGGCGAGCTACGTGGCGCTGACCCGGCAGCGCGAAAACGCGCAGGTTTTCGTGGCCGAGGATACGGCGCGCGACGTCCATCAGCTCGCGCGGCAGATGGCGCGGGGCGAAGTGCGCGCGGCGTCCGTCGCATGGGCCACAGCGGACGAGCTGCGGCCGGAGCTGCGGCAGCGAGCCGGGGACGCGCAGCAAATGCCCAAACCAGCACGAGCGGACGAGGCGTCCTCGATTGGGGTTGGGCAGCGCGATCCGGCGCGGGAACATTGGGACCGGACAGCCGCGGCCGGTGCCGCTGCCTCACTTCGGCCCGCGACGACGACGCCAGACCGCGAGAAGGTTAGGGCGGCAGGGCAGGGGACCCGTGCCGAAGCCTGGCTCATCTCGCCCTTCGTGTCTCCGGACGGCAGGGACAGCTTCGGGCGCGGGTTGGACAAGGGTAGCGTGTTCGCGGCGATCGTCGCGAACGGCGCGGTGCAACGCGAGCGCGAGGCGGGCTGGAGCTACCTGCAAGGGGCCTATCGCGACCCGTACGCCGTCCGGGCGGCATTGGACGAGCTGGTCAAGCGCGAGGGGTGGACGAGCGCCGCCGCGCGGCTTGCCAGAGAGCCGGAGCAGCTTGGCGAATTGCGCGGCAAGGTGGGATGGCTGGCGTCCGCCGCTGCCAAACAGGAGCGGGCAGGGGCGCAGCGTGCCGCGGGCGCGCTCCCTGGCAGCCTGGAGCGCATCGGTGAAGCCGAGGCCCGGGCCGAGCGGTCCTATCGTGCGGGCGTGGAGGTCCAGCGTGCGGCGGACGCGACCGGCATCCCGCGTCTGTCCGCCGTGGCCGAGGCGGCGATCGACGCCGTTCGGGCCGCGCCCGACGAGAAAGCGCGAGCCGCGGTGTGGCAGGCTGTGCAGAAGGACGAGGGTCTCGCCGGTGAGCTACGGGGTTTTGGGGCCGCCGTGGAGCAGCGGTTCGGGGAGGAGGGCGTGCGCGCCATGCTACGGGCCGGGGGACGGCCGGGCGCCGTCACGGCATCGTCGGTTAAGCCCGAGCAACAGCCCAAACTGGACCACGTAGCCGGGGTGACGGCGACACTGAGGCAGGGCGAGCGAGCTGCCGCCAGCGTGGCCGAGCGCCAGGCGGAGAGCGAGCGTCAAGGACAGCGCCGAGGGCTGCGGATGTAGGGCAGTGCCCGAGAGCGTTGGGCGTTCGCGGCACCGCGACGGGCGTGTGATTATAGAATTGCCGCAAATCCTCCTCGTATGGACGTAAATCGGCTTGGGACCGAAATGACGCCACGATGGCCAAAGAGGGCTTCGGCTTCGGTTAGAAAGCTTGTCTTGTTGAGGGTGTCGGCCACGGTCACGGTTCTACCCTGCTAGGCGGGTGGTTAAGCCTTCTTAGCGGAGAGCCTGGCAGAAACGTTGGATGCGAGTGCAAGCCTCCCGTAGTGCCTCCGTCGAGGTGGCGTAGCTGACACGGAAATGCCCAGGATACAGGAAGGCAGCACCGTGAACGGCGGCGACCCCTACCTCGTCAAGTAGGGCGGTGACGAAGCTCTCGTCATCGGTGACCACTGTTCCCTTCGATCAAGCAATGGGTGAATCAGGGCGCCTTCCTGATGCGCGGGCTGGAAAAGGTCCGCGCAGAGTTCAGCCTGACCGCGCTCGCCTACGATCTCAGGCGGGCCATCACCATCATCGGCGTACCGGGGCTGATCCAGGCCGTGCAGGCCTGATTTATCGGCCCACATGCCCAGTTACCGCCCGAAATACGTGTCCAGACAAGCCATCTCGCTACGAAATCGCCAGCAAGCCCCCAAACACCCATGGCGCCACTATACCCGGACGAATGCTCTTCCGCGTGAACATCCCTATCAGCACCCGAGTTCTCGCACGGTCTGGATCGAGAAGCGGCAAGGCAAACGCATTTTTGAAGCCCCTCTGCGGGGATGCTGTGAGAAGTGCAACAGCCGCATAGACCGTCAGCCGCGTCACCGCATGCGCATGCCGTTGAGGAGGAGGTCGACCAGATGAGCAATGCGCGACACCGGCGCGCTGTCCTTTTCGACCGCGATGGATATCCCGCTTACCATACAGATAACGTCTTCGAAGCTCGCATCCCTAAGAATGACGCCAGCTTCTTGCCCGCGCCGGAGCAGTCGGCGCCCTTCCTCGGTAATCGCGATACAGCCAGGAGTCCCGTGTTGGATAACGGTCCCAAGCGATGCGGCAAGGTTTTGATAGACGCTTGTGTTCATCGCGAGTTCTTTAAGAAATTGGCGCAACGCTTCTCCGGGATCGTTATCCGTATCTCGCGCGCGGCTCGTCTCCGCGACCGAAAGGAACCGCTCGTTGCTGGTGGCCGCTAACAGCGCCTCTCGCGTCGGGAAGCGGCGATACAGCGTGCCGATCCCGACCCTTGCATGCTTTGCCACCTCGTCCAGCGAAACGCCCGCGCCCCGCTCTAGAAACAGCACCTCTGCTGCGACGAGAATGCGCTGGCGGTTCCGTTCCGCGTCGACACGTAGGCCAGCCTCGATCAAGTTTTTTCTCCCTCGACTTGCCAAGTGGAGAATGTCTCCATATTTAAAAGTGGAGAGTTCTTCCACTTTCTCGGACGATCGATATGATGGCTAAGCGGTTTGAAGACAAAGTCGTGGTCATCACTGGCGGTAGTGACGGCATCGGGTTGGCATCCGCGCAGCTCTTCGCGGAGGAGGGAGCTCTAGTGTACATCACCGCGCGGCGACAGGCATTGCTCGATCAAGCTGTCAGCCAGATCGGTCACGGTGCGGTTGGCGTACAAGGTGACGTCACGAACCTCGCCGACCTTGCGAGCCTTTACGAGCGCATCGAGCGTGACCACGGCAGAATCGATGTCGTGTTCGCCAATGCCGGCATCCACAAGCCTGCCCCGCTTGAAGCGTTCGACGAGGCCGACTTCAACGCCACGTTCGACCTCAACGTCAAAGGCGTGGTCTTCACCGTGCAGAAAGCGCTGCCGCTGATGACGCAGGGAGGCGCGATTGTCCTCAACGGTTCGATCGCGGGTTCCAAAGCGTATCCAGACCAATCGCTGTACAACGCCAGCAAAGCGGCGGTTCGCTCCTTTGCGCGCAGCTGGACCAACGATCTGAAAGAACGGGGTATCCGCGTGAACGTCGTTTCACCGGGCGCTACTGAAACGCGCCTGATTCGTAGCTTCTTCGACAACACGCCGGGAGCCGAAGAAGAAGTGATCAAAGGTGTTCCGCTCGGACGTCTTGGGCACCTCGAAGAAGTCGCGCGTGCCGTGCTTTTCCTAGCGTCGGACGAAAGCAGCTTCGTCGCCGGCCACGAGCTCTTCGTGGATGGCGGCGTCGCGGCGGTTTGAGCTGCGCTCAGTTTCATGGCGACACGATGTCGCCCTTAAGGAACGTCAGATGGTAAAGTTTGCTTATATGATCAACCGGGTGAACGGTATGAGCGTCGAAGACTTCGTCGATCATCACCGCAACAAGCATGTCCCTTTGTTCACGTCTATTCCTGAAGCCGAACTCTACGTTCGCAGGTATGCAGTTTCCCATCCGATCGCCGCGCCGGATCAACCGGTTCCCGCCTATGACGGCCTGACCGAAATATGGTTCGATAGCCTTGCTGATCACGAAACATTCTTCACGTCGAAAAATTACTTGGAGAAGGTGAGGCCCGATGAAACTTGGTTCACGTTGGAGGGCGTGATGGTGACGGATGAACTGGTAGCGATCGACTGATCCATCCGTCGGCTATTTTAACGGCATCACACGATCATCCGACGCGATGGGTGTGTGTAATTGCGCTTGCAAAGGTATGTTATGAGCCTGTTCGATCCGATCGACGTGGGTGCGATGCGCCTTAATAACCGCATTGTGATGGCGCCGATGACCCGTGCCCGAAACCCCGACAACACAGCTGGCCCCCTCAACGTCACCTATTATGGCCAGCGTGCCAGCGCCGGTCTGATCGTCACCGAAGGGGTCTTTATTTCGGCAGAGGCGCAGGGCTCGCTCTTCGTTCCCAGCCTCTGGACGGAACAGCAGGCTCGCGGCTGGTCGACGGTGACACAGGCCGTTCACGAGGCGGGGGGGAAAATCTTCGCCCAGCTATGGCATGTCGGCCGCCTGTCGCATCACAGCCTTCAGCCTGACGGAGACAAGCCCCTCAGCGCGAGCGCGGTGCCAGTAGCCAAAACCTCAACGGTCGCGGCCTTTGCCTTTACTTACCTTGAGAACGGAACGCCCGGCCGGGTCGACCCCACGCCGCCCCGTGCGATGACCACGAGCGAGATCGCGCGGATGGTGGAGGACTTCGCGCTGGCAGCTGAGCGCGCGATTCAAGCGGGTTTCGACGGGGTCGAAATACACGCGGCGACCGGCTATATATTCGAGCAGTTCCTCAATCCGCACATCAATCTGCGTGATGATGATTACGGCGGCTCCATCGAGAGCCGCGCGCGGATCGTGCTTGAGGTCGTCGATGCCATCGTCGCTCGGATGGGCGCGACGCGAGTAGCGATTCGGCTGTCACCACATAGCACGATCTTCGACATGCCAGCCTATCCGGAAGCAAACGAGACCTACCGCTGCCTCGCCCAAGCACTTGGGCAGCGCAAGCTCGCATATCTGCATCTGCATGATGTCGGGCCTATGATGAGCGAGGGTGACGCTCTTATTTCCGAGGATCTGCTACTCGACATCAAGACGCGGTTTGGCGGACCTACGATCCTGGCCGGGGGACTGACCAAGGAACGTGCGACGGACCTCATCGAACGCGGATTGATCGACCTTGCCGCCTTTGGCCAACCTTACATAGGCAACCCGGATCTGGTGGAGCGTCTTCGCGACAATCACCCCCTCACTACTCCTGATCGGGACACCTATTATGGTGGAGGGGCTGAAGGTTACGTCGACTATGCCAGAGCTGACGAAACGTCCGTGTCCGCCTCACCAGCCTGAGCGCGAGGAAACGCTGTTCCCGATTGGGAAGGTTCAGGGAGACAGTCGGGGAATGTAGGCCGCTCGCGTGCGTCGTGGTCGACCGGCTTTCCCGAAACCTGTTCCCGAATGAGTTTTCCCGAATTGTCCGTTGGACATGGAGAAACGGGACGCTCCGCAAAACGATCCAGACCGTGTGAAACGCTGGCCGGCTCGGGCGCGAGTTCGATAATCTGGGCGCATGCACCATATTTGCGGTGCGTAGATGGTACCCTTTTATGTGCCGATCCCGGTCCCCGTTCCCGCGCCGACTGACAGCCTCATGCTGTTCGACGCACTGATAGTTGTTCCTCTATCGGCAGCGCTGAATGGCGCGGCCCTGTTCGTTGGATATCGTAGCGGCGCGACTTGGCGCGGTTGGGACAAGGATCCGATGGACGAAGCGAATCATCGGCATGGTCTACCGTGAACCTGTGCCCGAATAATATACAGGGGCCATTACGACATCATCAACCGCGTGAAGGACTGACCGCTTGTGGCGGCCGTTCCGCGAAACCAGAACTGTGGGACGACCGCCACCGTCTAACTTGCGGCGGGGCGTCCTGTGGGAACCGCAGCTGGCTACCCCGCTCTGTAGCCAGCGGGTCCGACACCCACCGCAGACCGAAACGCATTGCTGAAGGCGCTGGTAGACCCGTAACCGCTCTGACGCGCAATGACGCTGATCGGTATATCCGACTGCCTGAGCGCTTGGCGTGCGCCCGTGAGACGCCAGGCATTGACGTACGCCATGGGCGGCATCCCGATCAGACGCAGGAAATATTCGGAGAAGCTGGACCGCGACATGCCGGCGATGTCGGCGAGCCCGCGAACCGACCAATGCTCAGCGAAGTCGCCGTGTATCGCCTGCAAGGCCTTCGCCAAGCGCGGCTCGGCCAGCCCCCTTAGCAGGCTCACTTCCGCACTGTCCGGTGTCCGTGCCGTTGCCCGAAGTCCTTCGATCAGCATTATTTCGAGCAAGCGCCGTGTCACGGCCTCCTGCCCCGGCTGGTCTGTCCCCGTTTCCTCATCGAGCAAGGTCAGCAGCAACTTCAGCCGTTCACCATGGGGGTTGTCGCTGCTCACGTAGACGATCTCGGGCAGCAGACTGCCCAGCAGGTCTGCCGCTTCCAGGCCGGCATGAAAATGCCCGGCCATGATCCGAGTGGAGAGCCGCGTACCTGACGGAGAGCCTCGGGCTTCGACCGTTCCACTTCGAACATCCGGAAATGGCTCAACGGCGCCACCATCGCCCGCACCCAGCGTCCAGGCCGTTGGATTGATCAGCAGCAGGTAATCGCCGGTTCGAAGCGTTAGCCGGTCGCCGCATCGCGCCCATGCGTCACCTTCGAGTACCATTCCGAACACGATCCCCTGCAGGGCTGGCATGGCAAACGCCCAGTCCGGACGGCCGATGATCCGCTTCCAGCTCAACCCCTCAGGCGCGAGGTGTCCGACGATTTGCGTGAGGGGGTCCATGTCTGGACGATGGCTCAACAGATGCGGATTTGCACGACTGGCGGCTCTGATGCGCCGCTCCTAGATTTAATCCAGGAGGACTGACATGGCGCAGACGGTTTTAATCACAGGCTGCTCTTCCGGGATCGGACGAGCGACCGCCAAGGCATTTGCGAAGACCGGCTGGAACGTCATCGCGACGATGCGTGACCCAGCTGCCTGGGACGAGCCGGACAGCGACGGGATTCTGGCGACAGCGCTCGATGTCGGCGACCCGGCGTCGATCGAGGCGGCCGTCTCGGCGGGAATCGAGCGGTTCGGCCGGATTGACTGCCTCGTCAACAATGCTGGGCAGGCTCTTTTGTCAGTGGTCGAGACCACGCCGATCGACACCGCCCGCCACGTGTTCGATGTGAACCTCTTCGGCCCGTTACAGGTGATGCAGGCCGTCCTGCCTCGCTTCCGCGAGCAGGGGGCCGGCCGCATCGTCAACGTCAGCTCCGGTTCCGCGATCACGCCTGATCCGTTCATGGCGATCTACTCGGCGAGCAAGTTCGCGGTGGAAGGGCTGACGGAAGGTATGCGGCATGAGCTCGCCGGGCCGAACATCACTCTGAAGCTGGTCGAGCCCGGACACGTGCCGAGCACCAACATCGGGGTCACGGTGATGGCGAACTCAAAGGATATTCCGGTCCCGCCCGCCTACAAGTCGGACATGGACAAGATCATGGCCCACTTCACCGGAACGCCGCCAGCGGATGCTACCGATGAGAGCCAGGTAGCCGAGACAATCATGGTCGCGGCGTCGGACGACACGGACACACTCCGGTTTGTCGTCGGCAAGGACGCGCAGGATGCAGCGCATATGCGGCGCGAAACGTCAGAGCAGGATTATTTGGCCTGGAGCGCGAAACGGTTCGATCCACGCTGAGCTTGCCAAACTACAAAAGCATGCGGCTACTGACCCCGCGGGCCTGCTCTACCTCATCGAAACTCTAGGTTTCAACAATCAAGGCAAGGATATCACCATGCTCATCGTCGCCGGTACCATCACGATGAAGAAGGTCTCCGATCTGGAACAATTCATGACTGACGCGCGCTCCATCATTCCTCTTGCCCGATCATCAGACGGCAATCTGTTCTTCACCTGTACGGTCGACGACCCCGCAGCAGGAACGGCCCTGATGTATGAACAGTGGATGGACGAGAAGTCTCTCGCCAGCTATTTGGCAAGGGAAGAGGTCAAATTGCTATTCGCAAAATGGTCCGACCGAATGGAGAACGCCGTAAGAAAATATGATGCTTCCAGAGAGCGGGACCCGCGCGAGAACAGTTAGGACATCTAGCTGATCCAGAGGATGAATACACGACCGATGTTCTTCCGCGCGTCGATATCGACTGGAAATACGCCATGAGCCGGCATCTCAACGGTAAGATCTCGGTAGCCATCGGAGCGCTTGGAACGATCACCTTTGGTGCTGGCGCGCTCACACTGGCAGCACGCCGACGTGGCATGAGTACCTCTATGTTGCTGACCCGCACGTTGTTGGGGTTCGCTCCGAAGGTGCTTGCGTCCGAAGATCGGCTGAAGGCCAAGGTTAGAAATAGGACCTATCCGACGGACGCGCCTCTGCCAGCTTCGTTGCGTCATCGATGCGATGTGCAGGAAACCATCATGGACGGCCAGAACGTCGTCACCTTGATCCTGCGCAGCGGCCGATCGGATCAACACATCCTGTATCTTCACGGCGGCGCATATTTCAGTCCCCTACTGGCGGCGCACTGGTCGATCATCGGCGCGCTGATCAAAGCGACGGGTGCGAGTGTGACCGTTCCCATGTATGCGCTCGCCCCAGAGAACGATTATCAGCGCGGAACAGCACTCGTCGACGCGGTCTACGGGGCAGCTAAAGCAGCGGCATCCCGGCGAGCGGATTGTCGTTGCCGGCGACAGCTCGGGCGCCAATTTCGCTCTCAATCTTGTTGTGCGCCGGCGCGATTGCGGGCAGTCGATGCCGGACCGTCTGATCCTTTTCGCGCCTTGGCTGGACCTTACGATGCGGGATGAGCGCGCAACTGCCATGGAGACAGCGGACGTGATGCTGGGCGTTGCCGGTTTGCGGCTCTGCGGGCGTTGGTGGGCCGGCGATCTAGACCCAGGCTCGCCCCACTTCAGTCCGCAGGTCGCGAATCTGTCCGGGTTGCCGCCGATCGCTCTCTTCCAGGGAGACCGCGACATCTTTGTCATCGACGCGCGCACTTTCGCGGATCGGTGCCGAGCGTCAGGGGTGGACTGTCGGTATTACGAGTATCCCGGAGCATTTCACGTCTTCATGGGCATAACGTTCACACCCGAGGCGAGCGACGTCTTTCACATCATTGCCTCATTTATGGCCGCCGATGCCGAGCAGCTCGCCGAAAGCCAAACAGGCTGCCTTTTACCAAGCATACGTCAAATACCTAATGATCCGAGTTAATGCCCTGAAGCCTACCTGATGGCACTACGCAACGCCAGACAAGTTTCAGTAAGACTTCCCCGAACCAAATACAAGCACATGAAAGGCGCCTAAATGGACTATGCGGATTACAATATTTTGCATATAAATGCAGACGGTGGTATCGTACAAGTCGAAATAGATCATCCACCGGTCAACCTGCTTGATACAGACCTGATGAGTGAGCTTGCACGCTTCGTCGAACAGATCCGCGCTGATGAGTCAGCGAGAGTTATCGTCTTTTACAGCGCTGACGATACATTCTTTATCGCTCATGGCGATATGAACTTTATTGCCAATCCGGAGTTACTGGCCGACCAGGCACGCAACCAAGACTCAGATGCACCAATCAATCCGATGCAGCAACTAAACGAGGCGGTCAGATCGCTGCCGCAAGTGACCATAGCCAAGCTGGCCGGGCTGGCCAGAGGTGGTGGTCTTGAGTTCGCCATGGCTATGGACTTGCGGTTTGCGGCGAAAGGACGCGCGGGCTTCGCCCAAAACGAGACCCCGATCGGGATTATTCCCGGTGGTGGCGGAACCCAGTATTTGACCCGCCTCGTCGGACGCGCAAAAGCCTTGGAAATTATCCTTGGCGCAGACCTCATCGGTGCGGAGGCCGCAGAGCGGATGGGTTTGATCAACCGCGCCTTGTCGTCTGACGAACTCGGCAGCTTCGTCGATGATCTCGCAAGACGCATTGCATCGCTGCCGCCTGGCGTCGTCAAAGCTTCCAAAGATGCTGTCAACGCTGCTGCCGACGGACCCATCGGGGAGGGATTAGCCGAGGAGAACAGGCAAATCACCCTTTTAGCGATGCGGCCAGTGGCAGCGGAACTCAACAGGGCGATGTTGGACGCGGGTGCTCAAACCCGCGAAGGGGAAGTGAACCTTGAGGACCTAGCGCGCAAACTCAGTCCACGCTGAGCTGAACATTTAATGTACTTGACAGGAGGCAGTCTCGCTCCAGCAGATGCTGGCGGTGCCATAAGCGTTCGGATGTGGGCGTCTGTTCGATCATCGAACACCGAAATTATTGATTGCTACGCTGGGCGTCGACAGTCATCGCAGAGGGACAAGTGGAAGAAGTAAATGCTTAGGATTGGCTCGACCACCGTGGAGAAGGTCCACGAAATGGACCTCAATGGCATGACGCTCGTGCAGTTGATGCCGGACTATTCGAACACGGATTTTCAGAATCACCCAGAATGGCTCACGGACGGGGCCACGGACGCGGGCGGTCACGCGCTCCTCAGCCTGCACACTTGGCTGGTCCGGCATCGTGGTCTCACCATCCTGATCGACACCGGTGCCGGCAACGACAAACGAAGGCCCCAGCAGAAGGTGCTCGATCAGCTGACGAACCCGTTTCTGGAACGTCTGTCCGCAGCGGGCGTCGAGCCGGGTGACGTCGACCACATCCTGCATACCCATATCCACTCGGACCATGTCGGCTGGAACACGCGCCTGGCCAATGGCGAGTGGGTTCCGACGTTCCCCAACGCCGAGGTGATCTGCTCAGATCTCGAGTGGCGTTACGGATCAGCGCTGACGGACGGCGACGAGGACGCGGCCGCCGTCCGCAGGCGCGAAGCTGGCCTCGGCAAGCCGGTCCGGACGCCTGTGTCAGGCACGTTCTTGGACAGCATGCGCCCGCTAGACGGTCGCGTCCCAATCCGGCGCGTGCATTTCGACGGAAGCGAGGTCCTGCCCGGCATCAGATTCGTGCCAACGGCTGGCCACAGCATAGACCATGCATCGATCGAGATCGCCAGCGATGGTGAGGTCGCCCTCTTCAGCGGCGACGTCTTCCACCATCCGCTGGAAATCCATGTCCCGGAGCTGGTGAGCGTATTCTGCGAGTTCCCCGACGCCGCGCGGCGATCCAGGCTTAGCTTCATGGAGCGCGCAGCGGACAGCAGCGCTGTCGTCCTTACGAGCCACTTCCCCCTATCGTCCGCCGGTCGCGTCGGGCGTACG
Source organism: Novosphingopyxis sp. (assembly GCF_965218915.1). Lineage (GTDB taxonomy): Bacteria > Pseudomonadota > Alphaproteobacteria > Sphingomonadales > Sphingomonadaceae > Novosphingopyxis. The sequence continues at coordinate 12,809 of NZ_OZ244709.1, forward strand.
CCGTCGGGCTTCGAATGGCGGTTCATCTGATGCCAGCAATAATCTCTCGAGCTGCAGCGCTGACGCCAATGGCCCGTCCCGAAAAGCCAATCTCCCACACGTTAAGGACCAACCGTGAGATCCGCCTCTAACCGGCAACTTCGGGAAACGCGTTCGGGGACCCGTTTCGGCAAAGCCGCTGGCTTGTGGCGCGCGCGAACGTCCCACACTCTCCCGGCTGTCTCGCCGAACCTTCGTTTGCGGGAAGGGAGATCGGCTAGCGGCTGTGCCGGGCAACGGCGTTGAGCAGAACCGCTTCGTGCCGGCCTATAATCCTCCCGAAGGCTGTTTCTTCACCCAGCGCCCGCGACAGGATGATTGCGCCCTGAATACCGCAAACCGTCTCTTCCGCGAGTGATTGAGCCTGCGAAGGCGGGACGTCGCCGGCTTCAAGACAATGAACCAGCGCCGATATCCAGCGGGCAAAGTAGTCCTTGACCCTGCTTGCGAAGGCGCCCCCGGAGGAACCCAGACCTATCAAACCGACGAGACACACTCGCCCGCCAGATCGGAAATAGGCCGTTACCTCCTCGATCATGGACCGGATCGCCGTTGCCGGATCGCGGGGCTGCTCAAGAGGGGCAAAGATCGTCGCGTAGAACCAGCCATCAATGTCGGCTAGAACCGCATCCATCATCTCCTCCTTCCCGCCGGGGAAAAAGTTGTAGAGGCTTCCTTTGCCCAAGCCGGTCGCCTGCGAAAGGATCGCCAGACTTGCCCCCTCGAAGCCGTGTTCGCGGAACGCCTCCGCCAGTGCCGGCACGGCACTGGCCCGATCGGTGAGGGTACGCTTAACGTTCAGAGGTCGAGGTCGCTCAACGAGGGATGATCGTCCGGGCGACGGCCGAGCGGCCAGTGGAACTTGCGCTCACCTTCCGCGATCGGGCGATCGTTGATCGAGGCGATGCGGCGAGCCATCAGTCCGGCGTCATCGAACTCCCAATTCTCATTGCCGTAGGACCGGAACCAGTTGCCGCTGTCGTCGTGCCATTCATAGGCGAACCGCACCGCGATCCGGTCGCCCTCGTACGCCCAAACTTCCTTGATGAGGCGATAGTCCAGTTCCTTCGCCCATTTGCGCGTGAGAAAGGCGACGATCGCCTCCCGGCCCGCCAGAAACTCTCCTCGGTTCCGCCAAACGCTGTCGGGCGTGTAGGCCAGCGACACCTTCTCCGGATCGCAACTGTTCCATGCATCTTCGGCCATGCGGGCTTTCTGTGCCGCTGTTTCTGAGGTGAAGGGTGGCAGTGGGGGGCGGGACATTATTGTGTCTACAAGCTGCTCTGTACCGGTCGGTACAACGCAGCTACTGCCAAGTCAACATTCCCGAAGCAGCATCCAGACCGTGCGAAAACGGCGTGATGGATTCCATGGTCTGCCAGGACGGTGTAATCTGCGAGCGTGGCGTACATCGTACATCGAAGACGATGGCAAGGATTCGTGCGGTATCCTCACACAGGAGCCTTTGACTCGGGTGCTGGGCTTGGCGGACGGGCGTAGGTGTATTGACCTGAGATCATCCGCGCTCCGGCGCGAGATCATCGGCGTTTCCCGCCCACAATTGGTGAGACTGAAGGGCGCGTCTTGCCCGGATTAGGCGAGACTCAGCCCACGGCGGTTGAAACGGGCGCGAGATCATCCGCCTCTGCCCACAAAATGTTAGACGGATCAGACAGGCAGGCCGGCCGCCATCATCTGCTCGGTCATCTCCCGCGCCCGGCTCGCTTCCAACCGGCCTTGAAGCAGCAGCCTCACCTCGCCCTGCTTGGGGTCTGGGGAGATGCCGTAATGGGCCGGCACCGGGGACAAATTGCTGACCTCCGGCGCGGGTCTGTTCAGAGTGGTGGCGTGACGTGCGGACCCGGGCGGTTCGGGTCCGGCCATCAGGAGGACGGCCATGGAACATCATGCTGGGATTGACGTGTCGCTGGAGCTGAGCAGCCTGTGCGTGCTGGACACGACAGGCAAAGTCATCCGGGAGGCGAAGCTCGCAAGCGAGCCCGAGGCGCTGGTCAAGTTCCTGCGCGGGCTTGATCTGACCATTGTACGGGTCGGTCTGGAAGCTGGTCCCCTGTCGCAGTAGCTCTACGACGGGCTGCACGAGGCGGCGTTGAAGCCGCGCAGGAGCTGCTCCAGGTCGCGATGCGAGTAGATGGTGATGCCCAGCACTTCGGAGCCGATCCTGCCGTTGAAACGCTCCACCATGCCATTGGTCTGCGGTGTGCGCGGCTTGGTGTGGCGGTATTCGGCGCCGAGCTCGGCGCAAGCCCTGGCGAAAGCGGGCGTGAAGCAGCTGCCGTTATCGGTCAGCACGTGGGTGGGCTGGAACGGGAACGCCGCCGCAGCCTCCCGGAGAAAGGCGATGGCGCTCTTCTCCGTTTCGTCGTCCTTGACGGCCAGGTGCACTGAACGGGACCGGCGGTCGATGGCCACGAACAGGTAGCGCTTGCGCCGCTCGCCATTAGCGGTTCGCAGCTTTGGCAGGTGCTTGACGTCAATGTGGACGAAGCCGAGGTCGTAGTCCCGGAAGGTGCCCTGACCTTTGGCGGGACTGTCGGATGCAGGTTTGGTCCTGCGGTTCAGCCCATCGGCCTTCAGGATGCGGAAGATGCTGTCGCGGTTGAGGTGCGGCAGGAAGTGGCGCACGACGAAGGTGAGGTCGTCGAGCGGGAAGTTGGTGGCGCGTCGCAGGGCGCAGACCACGGCGCGCTCTTCCTCGCTGGCCCTTCCAGGGCAGGCGGTGCGGGCGTGCGGAATGGTCCAGGCAGTCGGCGGAGCCGCGCTTGCGCCACTTGCGGACGGTCTCGGCGCTGACGCCGTAGCGCCGGGCCAGGGCGCCGCTGGGCTCGCTGGAGCGTGCGATCTCGGCGCGGACGGCGGGCGTGGTTCGAGCGTTCGGATGGATGTGGAGCACTGGCTATCTCCGTCGCCGTACGGCGCGCGGCAGGCGCTCGAAGCGGTATGCGTAGTCTGCGATGGCCAGCCTTACCGGATCCCAACAATGCTCCGCAACCAGACAGGTAGCAGCAGGAACCAAAAATGCATTTCATCAGGCTGGCGGCCATAGGCCGCAGCTTCCGACACATTGCAGACTAGGGTCACGCAAGGCACAAACCCTTCGTCACCCATGGACTGAGGATTTGATGCAACGCCGCTACGCGACCGCAGACGTGTTCACAGCGGAGCCCCTGGGCGGCAACCCCGTCGCGGTCGTGCTCGATGCGGAGGGGCTGACGACGGCGCAGATGCAGGCGCTCGCCGCCGAATTCAATTACGTTGAGACCACTTTCGTCCTTTCTCCCGCTGACGCCAGGCACACCGCGCATGTGCGGATTTTCACCCCCGATCGCGAGGTGCCTTTCGCCGGTCACCCTAATATTGGCACTGCGTTCCTGCTCGCGCAGGAGCGGGTCATGGCGGGCGAGCCGCTGCCGGAATGCTTCACTTTCGAGGAAGCGGCGGGGCTCGTGACGATCGACCTGATGCAAGAAAATGGCAGGATAGTCGGCGCCGAACTCCTTTCACCGCAGCCCCTGGTGCGGCACACGGAAGTCAATTCCGCGCTGGCGGCGGCATGCCTGAGCCTGGCGGAAGCCGACGTGCGAACGGACGCGCACGTGCCCCAGGTGGTCTCGGTTGGCCTCCCCTTTCTGGTGCTTGAGCTTGCCTCCCGCGAGGTGCTGCGGCGGGCGCGGCCTGATCGAAGCGCCTATGATGCCCTGTTTCCGCTCGACGGCGCCCGCGCGGTCTACGCCTATGTGCGGGATGTCGGAGACGAGGAGGCGGAACACGGCTGCGATCTGCACTCGCGCATGTTCACTTGGCGCCTGGTGGAGGATCCCGCGACAGGCAGCGCGACGGCGGCAGTCACCGCGCTCCTCGCGGAACTACGCGGCACGGAGGTGCGGCTCCACGTGCGCCAAGGAGAGGATATGGGACGACCAAGCACGCTGCTGACGCGCAGCGCCGCCGAGAACGATGGGACAAGAGCGTATGTCGGTGGGCGGTGTGCGGCCGTGTTCAGCGGCGTGTTCGACCTGGCCTAGGTCGCTCACCACCAGGAATGATCATAGCCTCATTGAAGTATACCCGATTGGGACGCCAATGCGAGACACCTCACGTGCCTCGAATTGATTTGCCTCGGAGTTCCAGGACAGTCCTGTCGCGCCTCTAAACCTATCCGAGACTTGGATGGGTCGTTGGCACGGAATCATACTCTAAACCAGGGTTTTCGGCATGATAGCGACGCCACCTGAATAATCCCGCTATTCGGCACGATATTCGTGCCGGAACGGCGTTGCGAAACCAGCGTGCCACTGCCAGAATCGCGCATGGCTTCCGGCACGAAACGGCACACCCTTCTCCCTCCTGCCCCGCCAGGTGCCGCCGCCAGCGTGCTGATCGGCTACGCGCGGGTCTCGACCGAGGACCAGAAGCTCGACCTTCAGCGCGACGCGCTCGCGCAGCTCGGCTGCCACCGCGTGTTCGAGGACCGCGCCTCCGGCGCGCGCGCCGACCGGCCCGGCCTAGCGGACGCCCTCTCCCACCTCCGCCGCGGCGACACCCTCGTTGTCTGGCGGCTCGACCGGCTTGGCCGCACCACCCACCAGCTCGTCAACCTGCTGGAGCAGTTCGAGCGCGAGGGCATTCGCCTCCGTTCCCTCCAGGACGGGATCGACCCCGCCTCCGTCATGGGCAAGGCGCTGCTGCAGATCGCCGCCGTGTTCGCCGAGATGGAGCGCAACCTGCTGCGCGAACGCACCAAGGCCGGCTTGGCGGCCGCCCGGGCGCGCGGACGGCTCGGCGGGCGCAAGCCGCGCCTGTCGGCCGACGGCCTCGACACCGCGCGCCGGCTGATGGCCGACCCGCTGCTGACCATGGAGGAGATCGCGTCACGGCTCGGCGTTGGCCGCACCACGCTCTACCGCGCGCTCGGCCGCGCGCGCGCCACGCCGATCGGCGGCATCGCAGTGACGGTAAAGACGGCCAGCAAGGCGCGGGCGCCTGGCCGTAAGCCGCGCGCTGCCGCCGCGGCTACGGCCAGCGGGCGGAGCAAGGTGTAACGGCTAGCCCTCATCGACGACTTCTTGCCCAGTTCGGGTTGCCCAGTTCGGGCGAAAAGAATACGCTGCTTCGCTGATAAGCGTAGGTTGTGAGGTCCCATGTGGCAGAGGTTACTTTCGGCAGCGTCATTTCAGCCCGACGCAAGGAGCTGAAGCTCAATCAAAAGGAGCTCGCCGCGCGCGTCCTGAAGGAGGACAGGTCTTCGATCACGCCGCAGTATCTCAACGACATTGAGCATGACCGGCGCAGCCCGACGACCGATCATATGGTGGCCGCCCTCGCCGAAGCGCTCGACCTTCAAGCCGACTACCTGTTCGTGCTTGCCGGCAAAGTGCCGCCGGCCGAGGTCCGGCTGGCGGCATCGGCCAAGCCCGACCAAGTAAACCAGGCAATGGTCGCCTTCCGGCGAGCCCTGACCCCCCGCCAAGGAAAGCCGTGATGGTGCGTTATGTCAGGGATCCAACCGGGCGCTTCGAGCAACGGCCCTACTGGCTCGAGGCCGAGTTGGACAAGGAATGCGAACGCCTGGTGCTCGCCTTCCTGCGGCGCCTGCATGGCAAGGTGGATTATCCGATCAGCACCGATGACCTGAAAACGCTGATTGAGGCAGACGCCCGCGACCTCGACCAGTACGCGGACCTGAGCGCCTACGGCGCCGATGTGGAGGGCGTGACGGAGTTCGAGCCGGGAGGCAAGCCACGGGTTCGGATCTCCAACCGGTTGGCCGAGGACGAGTGGCGAGAGAACCGTCTGCGCACCACGCTGACGCATGAATACGGGCATGTCCGCTTCCACGGGTATCTGTTCGAAGCAGCACCGCGCACGGCCGATCTCTTCAATAGGGAGCCGCCGAAATCTCAAGTAGTGAGCTGCAAGCGCGGTGGACTGATCGACGCACCCAAGACGGACTGGATGGAGTGGCAGGCCGGGCACATCAGCGGCGCGATCCTAATGCCCGTCACGGCGGCCCGAGCAGCAGTGGGCGGCGTGCAGGAGCGCTTGGCCTCGTTCGGGCCGGTGACGCCGGGAAGCGACGTCGGCCGCGCGATGATCGCGGCTCTGATGGGCACCTTCCAGGTTTCGGCCGACGCGGCGCGCGTCAGGCTGTTCCGCCTCGGCCATCTGGCCGACACACACGCCGCAAACCCTTCGCTGTTGGCTCATCGCTAAAAGTCGCGAAAGCCTCTTGAACCGCTCTCGGCGAGGTTGCATCTAACTACGCACATCAGCTAACCGGCTGTTGTGCGTGCAACCAAGGAGCCTTTCGTGGCCGATTATCGAATCGATTGCATCAACAAGCCCGACCGAAACAGTCCGCACGAGCGGATTACGCATGCAGGCGGACCGAGCCCGAGCGGGAGCGGTCGTTGGAAGGAGACCGTGCCCAACATCGTTCGCATGATCGAAAGCAAGCAGCACCGCTTCTACACCAGCGAAGGCGGCCAGAGCGCCTGGGTTAACGTGCGGGTGAGCGCGTCAGGCACGAAGTTTATCCAGACCAAGGCAGACGGCGTCTGGAAGGATAACCTGCTGGCGTTGCGGGAATGCAGCTGACCAAATCCGCATCGGACGATGCGCTCTCCGTGATGAATCACGGAGGCGCATTGCCTGCCGCCCTGTGCGAAGGCTGACCTATGCCGATCCGCCCTGAGCTGCGCTCGCTCTACCCCGCGCACTGGCGGGAACTGAGCGCGCGCGTGCGCTTTGAGCGGGCTGGCGGAAGATGCCAGCGATGCGGCCGGCCGCATCTGGCGCAGCTTCGCTGCCTGCCGGACGGAAGATGGTTCGATAAATCCGCAGCCACATGGCGCGATCGGCGCGGCCGTCCCGCGCGCTGGCCGGACCTGGTGGAGGCGACACGGCTGCGCACCACCCGCGTCGTGCTCGCCGCCGCCCACCTGGACAGCGACCCGACCAACAACCGGCTGGCGAACCTGCGCAGCCTCTGTCAGCGCTGCCACATGTTGCACGACCGGCCGCACCACCTGGCACAGCGCCGGATCACCTATCGCCGGCGCTATGCGCTGGGCGACCTGTTCCTCGGCCTCTATGAAGTCTGCCTGCGCGATGCCGGAGGACCGCGATCGTGGCCGAGATGACCGACAAGGAGTGGGAGACGCTGCGCGCCGGTTTCGACACGCATCGGCTGCTTGAGGCCGTGGACGAGTTGGACACGCTGCGCAGCACCTTCAGCGACGACGGTCATCGGCCGCCGCCGATCCGCGACCAACTGCTCAAGCTGCACGGGATGGCGATGGAGGTGGTCAACAACGGCGCGCAGCACCGGGCACGCGCGTTCTTCGACCTGGCACAGGAAGTTGAGGACGAGGTGTTTGACATGCTGGAGACCGTGACCAAGCTGCACGAGACCCTCAGCACGCTCACCGGATTGCAGCCGGCAAGCCTGAGCGACGGCGGCGAGGACGGGATTTAGGGTGAACATGAGCGACAGCGCGCCGGTGTATCGCAACAATCAGGCCATCTTCGAGAAGACGGCGAGCGAATTGATCGTTGCCGCCTACGACAGCGGCATTCTGTTGATCCACGGCTGGACAGTCAGCATCAGCCTCGACGACGTGCGGACCTATGTCGCCGGTTTCGGGCGCAACTCGATGTCGGACGTGCACGGCGGGTTCTTCTTCCACGACGGCAACTTCGTCATCAGCCACCAGGGCGCGAAGCTGACGCTCACCGCCGCCGAGGGCACCGCCATCGTCAAGTTCCTGTCCGAGCATTACGGCCTGGAGTAGCGCCATGGCGGACCGCACCATTCCCAAGGAGACAGTCGCGACCGGTGCCGCCTTCCGCGCCGGCGTGAAGGGAACGCGCTATACCGAGCATCCCGATCCCGATTTCGATGTGCCCGTCATCACGGACAACCCGCCCGGCCCGAACGAGCGCCACTTCGAGACCGTCGAGCGCCTTCCCGGCTTATCAGATCCCGTGGTGGCGTACGAGACCGGGCGCGCGCTGCGCATGATCGGGCACATCATGGATACAGAGCGCAGCCCGCCGGAGCACGCGCGCGGCTTCCTCCAGCAGCTTGCCAACGCCGTGCTGTATTTCGGGCTGAAGGGCGAGCGGCAACCCTGGGGTGCGGCCGACACCGCCTTTGTGTTCCTGGAGAACGTCAAGGGACCGGCGGAGGCGATCGACGCGATGCGCCACGCCATTCTGACCTATGCTGGGCAGAGACCGGTGCTGACGCCCCGCGGCGCGGCAAAGACGAGGTCCGCATGAGCGAGGCCGCCGAACTCTCGATGTTCGAGTCCGGCTGGTTTGGCCGTGGGGACGCGTTCTGGCGCTGGGTGAAAACGCCGGAGGCCAAGCCGTATGTCGAGGCGTTCATGGAGATGCACCGACGGCCCAAGGCCGACGAGCCGCTGGACCTTCTCGGCGAGGACGACACGGACGACCTTCTCGACCCGGATCACCTTCATAAACTCGCCCGCGACATCGAGAGGCGGTTTGGCGAAAGCGGCAACTAAGCCGTGCCGGGGGCGGTCAGGCCACTACGGCGCCGGGTCCAGCCCGGCCAACTCCCGGTAGCCCTGCTTCGTCATCCAGACAGCCCGCCGATGATAGACCTCGAACAAACGATATCCGCGCTCGGGGTCGCGATCCATGTCGGCGCCCAGCACCACACACGCGATCTCCGCCGGGTCAGCGCCATCGGCCACCCCGTCCAGAACACGGAGATAGATCTTGAAGTGCGCCCGGTCGTGGTCCGTGAGGTGGTCGGACATGGGCGGCTCGCTAAGCTCTGTCACGCCGGCGCCTCACGTGTCTCCGCGACCAATCATTGAACTAAACGCCCTGATAGGCTATATGTTCTTCATCGGGACGGCAGATCGGCTGAGAGAACGTCCCCCGGCGGGTTTATTCCCGTGCTCGCGCAACGCGGGCCGCAAGCGGTAGCCGAGTGCGACTACCTTAGGGCGCCTCCGGGCGCCCTATCGCTTTCTGGCTGGCTGGGTATTGACCTGCCGCCCTTCCACCGCCGCCGTGGCCAGCCCCGCAAACAGCGCCCGACCCAGAAGCTCCGGCGCCCGCGCGGGGTCTTCAGCGTAGGCGCTTTCGACCACCATCTCGACGTCCTCCCGCGTCGCGCCGCCCTTGCCAGCTTTTCTCAAGGCAAAGAACACCTGATAGCGCACCGGGTTGGACGGCACACCGTCCCCGACGTTTTTACTGTTCTCAGCCACCGGCAGCTCGATGGAAGCCACATACAACCAGTTCCGCCGGGCCTTGGTCTCGCGCACGTAGATGCGCGGCTCGCGCAATCCCAGGATCGCGCCCGGCAGACAGAACGAAAGCTGATAGCGGTCCGGGCAGAAAACGCGGCGGCGCACCCCATCCATGATGACCGGCGTGTCGGCGGCATCCGCCTCGGCATCAAAAGCCCGCGTGAAGACGTGATTGCTGAACCGGCACCGTACGGTGACGGCGCGCCGCAGCTTCTCGCTCGGCACCTGGAACCGCACGGGGTCCAGGTGGCCGAGATCGTGGAGAACTCCGCCGACGGTCAGCGGCGCAAAATAGGGCGGCGCTGCGGTCACGGCCGCTTTTCCGCGGCCTGCCGGTCCGCCATTTCCGCGCAGCCCTCCAAGCACCGGACAATCCAGGCGTTCAGGCTTTGTTTCCGGCCCTCGGCCAGGGCAACCAGCCGTTTGCGGAGCACCTCCGGCATCCGCAGCGTCAGCTTGGCTTCCGCGTCGCCCGCCTCCGGCATTTCGCCAAATAGCGTCTCGATTTCCTCTGCCGAGCAATACTGCTCCGCCCAGCGTTGGGCTTGCTCCGGATCCAACGGGATCAGCTTCTCGTAGCCGTCCTCCCAGAGCTCCAGCCCGTCGTTGTGATTGACGACGAAGTAAGCGCCGTGCCGGGTCTGAAACAGGATGCCGCCAGCCTCGTAGCTGATGCCTTGCATCTCGGGGTCGCTCGCGGTGGACCACGAAGCGAGCTGCGTCGCCGTTTCCGTGTTGTACGTCTTGCCGTCGATGATCCGCTTCACACGCAACGCCACCCTCGCCTCCCAAGGCACCAACTGAAATCAGGTGGTGGCACATATGAGCATAATGGTGGCAAGTGTCAAGTCAGGTGGTGGCAAGTGAGTGCGGGATGGCTGGGCGTCTCCCCTGGCGGGGCCGCGCTGTCGGGCTGCGCCCCGAGCCGCCGATAGGGTGCGTCTCGGCCATCCGGCTTCCATCGCTGACGCGGGTCATCGCCGCGGACGCGGCGGTGAGGGGGCCGGGGGCTTTGCCCCTTCTCTCCCCCGAAGGGCGCTTCCACCCAGCTTCCTCCGCCTGCGCAAGCGCTCCGGCTCCGTGCAGCCGGGTCCCTGCGAAGCCCCTTCTCCCCCTCCAACCCCACCGCTCACGCGGCCCCGGGAAGCAGCGCGCCCACAGGGGGCGCTGCTTCGCAGCGAGAAGGAAGGCCATCGTGACCACCATCAACACCATCAACACCACCACCATCGACATCAGCCTTGCCAAGCTGATCCCCTCCCCCGCCAACGTCCGGCGCACCGGGGCCGGGGCGGGCATTGAGGCCCTGGCCGCGTCCATCCAGGCACATGGGCTGCTGCAATCCCTTGTCGTTCGGCCGAAGCCGGGCAGCAGTGGGCAGGCGACCGACCGTTACGAGGTCGTGGCCGGGGCGCGGCGGCTGGCCGCGTTGAAGCTGCTGGCCAAGCAGAAGCGGATCACCAAGGGCACCGCCATTCCCTGCCGTGTGCTGGACGCGGACGGCGTGGATGGGTCCGAGGCGAGCCTGGCCGAGAACGTGGTGCGGGTGGACATGCATCCGGCCGATCAGTTCGAGGCGTTCCATGGGCTGCACGACGGGGGCGCCGGTATCGAGGACATCGCGGCCCGCTTCGGGGTGTCCGCCCACACCGTCCGGCAGCGGTTGCGCCTGGCCGTCGTCTCCCCGGCACTGATCCAGGCATATCGGGACGAGGCGCTGACGCTGGACCACCTGACCGCCTTCACGGTGACGGAAGACCAGGAAGCGCAGGAGCGGGTGTTCGGGCAGTTGCAGGCATGGCAGCGCAATCCCGACACGATCCGACGGCTGCTAACCCATGCGCTTGTCCCAGCGACTGACCGGCGGGCGATCTTCATCGGGCTGGATGCCTATGCGGCGGCGGGCGGCACGGTGCAGCGCGACCTGTTCAGCGAGGATCGGGGCGGCTGGATTGCCGATCCCGCCTTGCTGGAGCGGTTGGTGGCCGAGCACATGGAGGCGACGGCCGAGGCGATCCGGGCCGAGGGGTGGCGCTGGGTTGCCATCGGGCAGGAGGCGCAGGCGGCGGCGTGGAACATGCGGCGGGTTTGGCCCAGCAAGGTGGCGCTGTCCCTGGAGGACGAGCAGCGCCGGGACGAGTTGGCCAGCCGCTACGACGAGCTGGCCGAGCAGCACAACCGCAGCGGCGAGGACCTGCCCGAGGACGTGGCGGCCGAGCTCGACCGGATCGACGCGGAGTTGGCGGCGCTAGGGGACAAGCAGGACGTGTTCCGGCCGGAGGACGTGGCCAGGGCGGGCGTGGTCGTCACCTTGGCGGCGGACGGGTCGCTACGGATTGAGCGGGGCTATGTGCGGCCCGAGGATGAGGCGCAGCCCGAGCCGGTGACACCTGACGAGGACGGCGGCGAGGGGGACGGAACCGGGGAAACGGGAACGGACGAGGAGGTGGGCGAGACACCGATCGGCGGCACCGTGACCCCGATCCGGGGCGAGGCCGAGCCGGAGGACAAGGCCCCTGCCCTGTCTGCCGCCTTGCTGGCCGAGTTGGAGGCGCACCGGACGGCGGGCTTGCAGGCCGCCATCGCCGGGCAGCCCGAGCTTGCCTTTCGGGTCATCCTGCACGGACTGGCGACGGACGCCTTCTATCAGCGGTATGGCGAGACGGTCGCGAGCTTCCATGCCTATCCCCCCGCCCTCGCCTCCGCGTGCCCCGACATTGCCGACAGCACGGCCCGACAGGCGATGGCAGCGGCCGAGGATTCCTGGCGCACCCGCCTGCCGCAGGACCACGGGGCGTTGTGGGAATGGTTGCAGGACCAGGACGCGACGGCGCTGCTGGGCTTGCTGGCCGTGTGCGTGGCGCGGACCGCCCACGCCGGGGGCCGGACCTGGACCGGGGCGGAGGGGAGCCGGTGCATCGCCGCCCAGGTGGCGACGGCGGCGGGGCTGGACATGCGGCAGTGCTGGACGGCGACCAAGGAGAGCTACTTGGGCCGGGTGCAGAAGGCGCTGATCCTGGACGCGGTGCGCGAGGGGGCCGGAGCGGGCGTGGCAAGGCGCATCGCTCACGCTAAGAAGGAGGTCATGGTGGCGGACGCGGCGCAGGTGCTGGACGGCAAGGGATGGTTGCCCGCCGTGCTGCGGGTGCCAGGGACGACACCGACCGTGGACTCTACCGACGCCTCGGCCAGCACGCCGATACCGATGGCGGCCGAATAGCCTTCCTTCTCCCTCTTGCCCAACTTGAGCCGCCCTTCGGGGCGGCCTTCTTCGTTGCGTTACGCGATGCGAATAGCCTCGCCAAATCGCGCGCCGGCCGGCTTTGGCCGGCCGGCGCAACCATCAAACGACAGCGCGGAAGCGCAACAAAATGGCGGCGCAGGTGTATCGTTCTTTCAAATCGTCGTTTGACGAAGTGGTACAGCCGAACTTGTCTTGTCGGTGATGTTCTACCCCTATTTCGGGAGTTCGCGCGGTGGCTGTTTCTTGCGATCGGAGTGTCAACGTCCCCACAGAATGAAGTTAGCCATGGCTAAAAGAACGATGTTAGCAGGCGTCGATGCGAATTCGCGACGCGTGACGTGAAAGATCATTGCGCAGATTTGGAGTGCCACGCAGCCAAGTGCCGCTAGAACGGTCAACTGCGGCTTGATGCCAGTCAACATCGGCAGCAACACACCGACGCCGCCCACCAAGTCAACCACACCGAGCAGGCGCACCATCGGCTTGGGCAGGTCGCCCGCCCAGGGCCACATGGCGGCGAGCTTGGGAATTGGGAACAGAATCTTCATCCAGGCTCCTATGGTGAAGGCGGCAAAGAGGAGGAACTGAACCAGCCATAAAGCGACGTTGAGCATTTGATGTTTCTCCTGCGAGAACACGGTAAGGGGCCGCCATCTTTGCCCTCGTCAAACGACCGCAAGAACGATAGTATGATGATACGATAGGATACAGTATCGTGGAGTCAATGCTGGATGCGTAGCTGGTCAGACGATCATCCCAAGGCCAAGCTCATGGGTCAGAAACGCGCGTTGATCCTGAGCGCCGCACGCGAGGCTTTCCTTGGCGCGGGGTTTGAGGGCGCCAGCATGGAAGCAATCGCCGCGGCTGCCGGTGTCTCAATCATGACGCTGTATCGCCACGCCAGAACCAAGGACGATCTTTTCGAGGCCGTGGTGTCCGAGGCGTGTGCGCCGCCAGTCGGTAGTGAAGAAGCTCGGGCGATCGAGACGATCTTGCAGCAACCTCTAGGTGAAATCCTCACTTTCATCGGCATCCGCTTCCAGAAACGACTGGCAGAGCCCCAGGCACTAGGACTGCTCCGCGCGGTGATAATAGAGCACCGACATTTTCCTCATCTCAGCGAGCTGGTCTATGAGGGCTTGGTCGCCAGCCATGCTCGGCAACTGACGGATTTCCTCGGGAAACGGCCCGAGGCTGCTGCGCTTAATGAGGAAAGATGCGCGATGCTGAGCGCCGATTTCGTTGATCGCCTGCTTGGTGCCGATCTGCTCAAGGCCCTGCTTGGCATATCCGTTTCCACAGACAGCAAGCGGGAGAGTCGAGCACGGCAAGCTGCGGAGGCACTGGCCGCTGGACTGAAGCAACTCTCGGCGGGCTGAAGCGGATAACAGGGCTGCACGAAGCCGTTGTCCCGGAAGGGCATCAAGTTGCAGAGAGATAACAGCGTTGAGGCGGGCGAAAGCTTCACCACAACTTTCCTTGACACGCGATATGATAGGATATCATATTGTTGCGGACGACATGAAGCTGCACCCGATCGGGAATCCCTGATCAAGGAGGAGAACCTGGATGTCAGATGTGAAGGTGACTATCGGGGATGCTGGAGAAGTCCTGCAGTTTGGGCCGACAAGGGTTCGAATTCTCGAAGACGGCTCCGGTACAGAGAACCGGATCAGTGCCATCACATCGATGATGGCCCCGCATACTGATGGACCGCCGTCGCATGTTCACCTCATGCACGACGAAGCTTTTCTCGTCACGAGCGGCGTCCTCCGCTTCATGATGGGTGACGTTCAGCGGGACGCCAAAGCTGGAGATTACGTCGTCGTCCCGCCGGGAGCACCGCACACCTTTGTCAATGCGAGCGATGAGCCGGTCTCGTTCCTTACCACTTTCACGCCTGCATTTTATATTAGTTCTTTCCGCGAACTGGCACAGTTGAACGCAACAGGACGGCTTAATGCACAAACGTTGGCAGAAGTGTTAACGCGTTACGCGACGGTGACCTGTGACTAATCCCAAGGTCCGTTATCATGGACCCGCACAGTAGCGCTCTGCGCCCGCGGCGTCAGCCGTGCCGAAGAATCAGGCAAGCATTCCGGGGTGGCTCTTGTTGGGTTCCGGGGTGGTGGGCTAGGTCACGCCACCAGAGCTGCGATGAGGGCGCCGAGCAGGGCTTTGCCGCGTCGGCGAGCGTTGTGCACGAACTGGAAGAAGCCGAGATAGTCCGGCAGCTTGCCTTGCGAGATGCCGCGGTGCGGGCGCAGCCACGACCGCAGCAGCGACCAGAAGCCCTCGATCGTGTTGACGTGGACCTCGCAGAAGCCGTCGCCGTCGTCATCGCGGGCGTATTCGCCGCGCCCGTGGCAGACGGTCTTGTGCTGGTAGCCCCAGGCCGGCAGGCGGGCGTAGACGCTATACTCGTCGGTGTGGACGAGGGTATCTTTCGCGACTACGGCCTCGATGACCGGCTTGATCGTGACCTGCTGCACGTTGGCCAGCATGTGCAGGACCACCTCGCCACCACGCTGGATCAGGCCGAGGATGGGCGGCCTGTCCTTCGCCAGCGTGCCGCGGCGGGTTCCCTTCGCGCGCAGCGCAAAGGGGCCCGGGCCCGGCGCGCCTGCCAGCCTGTGCCGGCGCCCAAGCCGCCCCCTTTCGCCACGGCCGCGGGCTGGCCTTTGTGCCCGGCCACCACGTAGACCTCGTCGATCTTGACCTCGCCCTCCAGCTTAGCTGCTGGCGTCTTCGCGACCAGGCCGTGGCGCAACTGCTCCGTCATGGCCTGCACGTCCGAGACATTCAGGCCCAATTCCAGGGCGATCTGCCGGTTGGACAGGTTCAGGCCCATGAAGTAGAGGCACAGCACCCACACGCGCAGCGGCTGATGGCGCCCGGCCAGCACCGTGCCGGTGAGGTCGTCGAAGTGCCCAGCGCACGCCCTCCGGCCAGCGCTGCTGGCGCACGAAGGCAAAGCACTTGGCGTCGTCCATCAGGCCCGAAAGGTTGATCAAGTCGGCTGCGGCCATGCCGGTGAAAGCTCCTCGCGCGAGCCGGTCAGCTACGCTCACTCTCGGCCGCGCACCAGCCCTCTTCAGCCCCGCGACCCGGTCCCAACCTCACCACCCCGGAACCCATCAAGAGCCTATCGACAAAGGAGAAGAGGAATGAACAACATCGACCTGAAGGTCGGCTGCACCCGCTATGATCACGTGCGGGCGCTGTTCGACGGCACCGTCCAGATCGAGGGCGTCAATGCGACGTTCGAGGATGCCAAGATCGTTTCCGACATCTTCGAGAACATGGTGCGCCACCACGCCTATGACGTCTCCGAGCTGGGGCTCACCTTCTATCTCCGCACGCTGGAGATGGAGAACCCGCCCTTCGTGGCGATCCCGATATTTCCCAATCGGCAGTTCCGCCATTCGGCGATCTTCATCAACAAGGCGAGCGGCATCGAGCGGCCCGAGAACCTGATCGGCAAAATTATCGGCGAGTTCGGCATCTATGGGCACGACGCCGGCGTCTGGCCCAAGGGCATCCTGTCAGACGACTTCGGCGTCAGGCCGGAGCAGAGCCGCTGGGTGGTTGGTGCGACCGACTGGTATATGCCGCCCTATGACTTCGTGCCGCAACCGGTGCCGGCCGGTGTCGATATGCGCCCGGTCGCCAAGGGTGAAATGCTCGGGCCGATGCTCGAAGCCGGAGAGATCGACGCGCTTATATCGGCGGTCGTTCCAGGATGCATATTGCAGGGCTCGGACAAGGTCGGCCGCCTGTTCCCCGACTACGAAACGGTCGAACGCGACTATTTCGCCCGCACTGGCATCTTCCCGATCATGCACACGGTGGTGATCCGCAAGGACGTGCTGGCCGCTAATCCCGACATCGCCCGATCAATCTACGACGGGTTCGTCAAGTCCAAGAAATCGGCCGCCGACGAGTATCGCACAGGTGTGATGGAGCAGCATGGCAAGCTGATGATTCCGTGGTTCACGCCGCTAATGGCCGAGAACCTGTCTCTCATGGGCAAAGATTGGTGGCCCTACGGCCTCACTGCCAACCGCAAGGCGATGGATACCTATCTGCGCTATTTTCACGAGCAGGGACTTTCCAGCCGGCGGTTCACCTGCGAGGAGATCTTCCTGCCCGAACTACTTGATACTTGATTAGGCCCAAAGGGTCATCTCATTACTCTGTCGCTGTCAGGGCGGCTACCGGTGCACAGGAAGGCTTGCGGCCGCAGCTCGCCGGCGAGGTCGCGCACCATGACGTAGCGGATCGGCACGAGGCGTCCGGGATGGTGCCACAGGGCGGTGCCGGACATGATCTCGACGATCCGCTCGCCGCGTCCATACCAACCGGTCACCTTGACACATCGCCACCGGGGCTTTGCCTGGGTCAGGCGTTCGGCCAGGCTAACCTGGCGCGTCCCGATAACCCGAGGGCGTCCGACCGTTCCAGGCCGGCGGCGGGCCGGCGGATCGAACAGGCGCGCATCCAGACGCAGCCGGGTGATCATGCAGACCCGGCTGCGCACCGCGTTCAGCAGGTCGATGGCGGCGTAGCTGCTGTCGGCCACGCCAATGATCTGGCGATCGGGCAGCCACCGCGCCGTTTGCAGCAGCACCTGGCGTCCCCAATCGGTGAGCTTCTTGTGCCGCCGCTGACGAGAACTGGCATATCGTTCGGACGGTGCCAGTGCGGTCAGGAACGGCAGTGCCCAAACGCGCCCCGCCCAAGCGATCTCCGGCAGCACCGTGACCGAAAGCCAGCGCAGGCCGCTCGCCTTGACGAAGTGACCATGGCTAGACCGGGTCGGATCGCGATAGATCCCGCGGGCGGCGATCTTGGCACCCCAGCGTCGTTCCAGCGTGTCGTCCAAGCCGACGATGACGGGCCCGCTCGGGAAGAAGGTGTCGACCAACAAGTGGAACAGGCATCGCGCGACCCGGCGGCGCGACCAACGGCTGCGGTTGAGCACGCGGTGGTAGTTGGTGAAATGCGTATCCTGGTCCAAGCCGGTAATTCGAAGGGCTGCGGCCACGGTCCGGCGTCCTGGGCTGAGCACGGCGCCGATCAGCAGCACCAGCACGCGGTTCCAGGTCGGCGCAGTGAACATGCCGGCGAACGGCGCCATCCAGCTGGAGAGCTTCACGTGCGCCGTTTCGAACGACCAGTCATCCGGCATCTCGACCCCGAACAGATGTTCGGGACAGACTCGCCGTCGCCTCCTCAGCCGTGAATCCTCCTGCCACATCACGTTCGATTCATCGCGAAGACACAGGCAAAATGGCCAAAGTCGAGCTGAGTGCGTGGTGTCGCAACCGAACGGTTGTGACACCAAAGTGTCTGCCTCCTTATGCCTCACCCCAAAAGCGGACGGACTGGAATCCACCCGAAGCAGCCCTACGACGTTCCCGGCCCTGCCCGGAGTGCCTGTCCGCCAAACCAACCTTGGCGGACACAATCAGGGTGTTCGGTGCCGACCCGAAGCGGTCACTAAAAACGCCGGCTAGCCTCTCACTGCGCTCTGGAAGGCGGCCGATAATGCGGCGAGCGCATCGCGTGGCCGGCCGTCCTTCACCCGTGAATGGATTAATATCGGCAAGCGTGGAAGTGCAGGAAGCCCCAGCTTGGGACCTACATCCACCGCGCCGAGCGGCAACATGCGCGGGGCCAGCGCGGCGACGCCGAGCCCGGCCGTGACGGCCGCAACGACCGCGGCGACGCCGCCTCCGACGAAGACCTCCGTCCAGGGTATGCCCGCTGCATCGAGAACCTGTCCGGCCATGACCCGCACGCCGCAAGGTTCGGCCAGTGTAGCAACGGGCAGGGGCTCATCTGCGCGAGGTTGCCAGCCAGGCGCCGCAAACCAGCTGAAGCGTTCGTCAGCGATCACTTCCCCATCGTCCCGTCCGGCGTGCAGGCGAACAATCGCCGCATCGAGTTCCCGCCGGTCAAAGCTCTGCAACAGATCGCCCGAGGACCCGATCCGGATCTCGATCAGCAGTTGTTGGTCCTGCGCGTTCATGCGGGCGATCAGTGCGGGGAGTTCTGGTCCTGCAACGTGTTCGCTGATGCCTATGCTCACGCGCTGCCGTGCCCCGGTCGATGTGTTGAGCGCGCGATCATGCACAGCCTGCAGTTCGCGGGCGTGCTCAAGGAAGGCCAAGCCACGGGCAGAGAGCTGCACAAAGCGGGGCGTACGTTCTACGAGCCGGCATCCAAGCCTCTTTTCGAGCCGCTTGAGCTTCAGGCTGATCGCAGCCTGCGTAGTCCGCATGGCTTCGGCGGCGCGTGTGAAGCTGCCAAGGTCAGCGATCAGGATGAAAGCCCAGACAGAGTCCAGGTCGAGCGGACGCCCGGTCATAACCAGCCGTTATCCCTGAAATCATCAAACATGTTATATTAATATGGATCGCGGTCAATCATCGTCAGGCCTGAACAGATTGAGGAGCCCAACGATGCCCCTGGCACATATCTCGATGCGCGCCGGAAAGCCGGAAGGATACCGAAAGGCGATCTTCGACGGCCTTTACCGTGCGATGCGCGAAACGTTCAGCGTACCTGACGACGACCAGTTTATGATCATCACAGAGCATGAGGCTGCTAGCTTCCGCTACGGCGTAACCTACCTTGGCATCGCCCGGAGCGATGATCTCGTGTTCATCCAGATCTCTGCGATGAACACCCGCACCGTCGAACAGAAGAAAGCACTGTTCCGACGCATCGTGGATCTGCTCGGCGAAGACCCCGGCATCCGGCCGGGGGACGTATTCGTGAACCTCTTGGAGGGCGCGAAGGAGAACTGGTCCCTTGGCAACGGTTTGGCGCAATACGCTTGAAACGGAGGCTTCCTTCGCCGGCCCATCGACCGCGAGGCCGTCCAAGCTTGCCATCCGACGCTCAAGCACCTTGATCAATGACCTGAACTTATGATGTTCGGCAACGATCCTCACCGGACGGGCCACCGGCCGTGTCCGAACATCGAACCCTGACGGACCCGCGCCGGGGTGTAGGTAGACCGTCTCTGCCGGCATGGACGGTCGTGGGATCAACGTCCGTAGCTTTTCCTGCCTACACGGGTTTGATGCAGAAGGTGCCACGACGTCAGGCGGACCGATTCCATGGCAAAGCAGTTCCCGAGCATCGGTGATGACCACCGCGCTTTCATCCTGCGCCAGCACATCTTCTTCGTGGCCTCGGCGGCTTCGGGAACTCGGGTGAACGTGTCCCCGCGCAGCACGGACTCGCTGCGCCTGCTTGGGCCGAACGAGGTCGCCTATCTTGATCGCACCGGCAGCGGCAACGAGACCGCCGCCCACATACGCGCCGGGGGCGGCGTCACTATCATGTTCTGTGCCTTTGAGGGAACACCCTCGATTATGCGGCTCTATGGGCGCGGAGCAGTTCACCATCGGCGCGGCCGGAAGTACGCCCGTCTTTTGGGCGAGCAGTTCGGGAGCAACGAACCACTCGGAACGCGGCAGATCGTGACGCTCGTAGTCGAGCTTGTGCAAACCTCATGCGGCTTCGGTGTGCCCTTCTTCGATCACCAGGGCGAACGCACGGCGATGGACAAGTGGGCTAACGCCAGGGGACCTGCGGGCATTGACGCCTACTGGCGCGAGAAGAATGTGCGAAGCATTGACGGCCTTCCAACGGGCCTGTTCGAGGACGAGAAAGCATCGGTATAGGTCTATGACTGCGAAGCTGTGTAGACGGGCCACTTGACGCCTGAGCACCTTGATCACCAGCCAGAGCTTTGAGTGTCCGCCAAGTGAACCATTGATGGACACGATGCACGGCGTGGCCTCGGAATACAGTGTGACAACTGTAAGTCGGACAGGAAGACGCCTATCAGCCGTCAGTCGACGCGCTCCACCTGCCCGTCCGCTCGGTCGTTGGCGCGTATCCTTTAAAGGTCCAGCGCAGTGCCAGGGCACCGGGACGCCGCCACGCGGCCGTCACCCGTAGCTTCCACAGCCGCTCGGCGCCGGCAAAGCCGCTTGCACCCCCGCCATCCCAGTCCAGCTCGGCCTGGCCCTGCAATTGCAGCAGATCGCCGCTGGAAAAGTCCACGAACAGAAGGCCCGCCCGCGGGTCCAGCAGTAGGTTGCCCAGGGTATTAAAATATCGGTTGCCGCGGAAATCGGGGATGGTCAGCACGTCGCCGTCCACCCGGACGAAGCCGGGCCGTCCGCCGCGGTGCGACATGTCTAAACCCCCAGCGTCCCCGCCAACGGCGCCGCTGCCCGAGGCCACGAAGAACGTGTCTGCGCCTGCAATCAGCGCGCGTGCCTGGGAGTCCAAGGCGCCAAGCCGCCCGGCAACTCCGGGCCGGTCCGGCTGCATGCCGATGACCTCACGCGCCTGGATGTATTGCGGGCAGTTTCCAAAGCTCTGCCGCACACCGAGGGTAAACCCGTGCCCATCGAGCGCGACCACGGTGCCGTTGGCGCGGTTGCGCCGGCGCGTAGCCAGGTCGATGCCGAGTAGTCCGGCTAAGGCGCCCACGCGCAACCCGGTCATAGCCGGGTCGCCGCTTGTGGGCAGCGACGACACACGGAGCATCTGCGCGTCCGGGCTGGAGACGAAGCCAGGTGACCCCGTCAGCGCCGTCCCGATCGGCCACCCCGTCTCATCCGGCACGGCCGCGAATAGGATGGGGATCTGCGCGAAGAACTCGCGGTGCTGGTCGGACATCCAGTTCCGGATCGGCGCGCCGTGAAGCTGAACTCCGGCCCGCCACTGCGCATCGTGCTCGCCGCGGTGAAATGGGTCGGCATCCGGGCGTCGCATCTAAACCGCCTCTGGCAGGGGCGAGCGCGGCATCGGCTCGAAGCTGGGCAGCGCCTCGACCCGTCCGAGCCAGGCGCGCACTGCCGGATAGGGATCGAGCGGGATGCCGCCCTCCGGCGCGTGAGCGATGTAGCTGTAGCAGGCGAGGTCGGCGATAGTGGGGTGGCTCGCCGCGAGGAAAGTCCGCGGAGATGCAAGGTGGCCGTCCATAAAGGCGAGTAGCTGGCCGGCAAGGACCCTTGCGCGCACCGGGTCAACGTCTGGGCGCATGTTCCACAGCGTGATCGCCCGCGCGGCGGCCGGGCCAAAGGACACTTCGCCCGCTGCAATGGAAAGCCAGCGCTGCACGGCGGCTGCACCTTCCGGTGTTTCCGGCAGCCAATGCCGAGCAGGATCGTAGCGTTGGGCCAGGTAGATGAGAATGGCGTTGCTGTCGGCGAGCACCAGGCGGCCATCCTCCAAAACCGGAACTTGCCCCAGCGGGTTCAGTGCGAGAAAGGCCGGCGTGCGGCGCACCGCTGCGGGTGCATCGCGGTAGACGTAGGAAAGGCCCAGCATTCGCAACAGCAACTCGATCCGGTGCGCGTGGCCGGACAGCTTGGTGCCGTGCAGGGTGATGGCGGGATCGGGCATGATAATCTCCATCTGCTTCACACGGAAACTGGCCCTTGTGCGGGGCGCGATAAAGCGGCGTAGGATGCAAGTCATTCTTTCACAAATTGAAAGACTGAATGGACCGATTGGATGAGCTGATGGTGCTGGTGACCGTCCTGGAGGCCGGTAGCCTTGCTGGGGCCAGCCGCCGCTTGCGCCGCTCGCCTCCATCCATCACGCGGGCGCTTGCGGCGCTGGAGAACCGGATTGGCGCACGGCTGATCGAGCGCACGACACGTCAGATGACTGCCACGGAGGCCGGCCGGACTCTGGCCGGGCAGGCGCGTGCCCTCTTGGGCGGTTACGCGGAGGCCGTACGCGACGTCGGTGAGGTATCGTTGCGCGGCACCGTGCGGGTGACGGCGCCGGTCGTATTCGGGCGCCGCTACGTGACGCCGCTGGTTGCGACCTTCCTCGACGCGCAACCGACTGTGACGGTGGACCTGGTTTTGGCGGACCGCAATTTGGATCTCGTTGAGGAGGGGTTGGATGTTGCTGTGCGGATCGGGCCACTTGTGGACTCCAGCCTCGTCGCGCGCCGGGTTGGCGAGGTACGGCGGGTGCTGGTGGCGAGTCCAGAGTACCTTGCGGCCCGGGGTTCGCCCCGCACATCCGGCGAGCTTGCCGGGCACGACGCGATCTTCTCGGCCAGCCGACCGGTACCGATCGAATGGCGGTTCAGGGAGGGCGCGCGCAGCCGGATCGTCCGCCTCGCGCCGCGGCTGCTAGTCAACGATGTCGAAGCGGCGCTGGTGGGCGCACGCATGGGCAGGGGCATCGCCATGGCGCTGTCGTATCAAGTGGCGGACGACCTCGCGGCCGGGGTACTGGTGCGGTTGCTACCTGGTCACGAACCACCGCCACTGCCGGTTCAACTCGTGGTCCCCGGCGGCCGGCACATGGCGCTACGGGTTCGCGCGTTCGTGGATCACGCCGCCCGGCATCTCGGCGAATTGCCGGTAATCCGCACGGCTTAATCAGGGAGCGGGTGACATACATGTCCGGCAAACGACCAGAGACCGGCCGCGCCCGCCCTGTCCGTCAACTCCGGGCCGCTGACGCCAAGGCGGACAACTTGATTGACGGACGGGTAAATGGGCAACTTCGCCCCCTAGTACGCCAGCAACATCCGGTAGTCCCTCGCAGTCACGAGCGCCGCGTCGCGGACCGCACGCATGATTGCGCCTTCCAGCCTACCGGAATGGATCAGGCGGCCCGATCAAGTTGGCGCACGCGCGAATCGAACTTTCGCGCCGGGTCTGACCGGCGCGTGCGCAACTGCATCGGCAGCCGCCGGTGGAACGCCACAAAACCGTCGCCGATCAGGAAATCGCTAATCCGCACCTGATGCGTGATCAGCATGGTCAACCCCGCCGGCCACTGCGTGTCCCGCTCGTCCATTGCCATCATGGGCAAACCAAAGGCCGCGATCTCCATGTCCGGGTCGATGACGTAGATATCGAGCGGGCTGATGCCGGCAGGCAGCGGGTGATGGCGGAACAGAAGCAACAGCCGGTCATAGACCCAATTCGGGCCATGGGTCCGGAGCATGGGTGTGACGAGCAGGTAGCGCCACGCGCCGCTCTGGCGATCGTGCAGCCAGCCGGCCGCGAACGCGTCGAAACCGAAGCGGTCCGTCAGGTCGAGGATATCCCGACCCGCCGCCTGCCTTACTTCGTCAACCTCTCCCGACTGTTCAGCCATTCCACCAATCCGCCCGGCATGCCTGCGGCCCCGACCATGTCCCGGCCAAGCCGGACGGGAAAGGGCTTGCCGTCAGGATAGCGCCGATTGATCGCGAAGTCCTTCGCAACCATCCACGCCCGTCCAACCGCCTCACCGGCCAAGATGGCTTTCTCCAACCGCTCGCGGAGTCCCGCGAGCCGGGCCAGTTCGCCGAGATCGTGGCTGTAGAACTCCGGGCGATCCTTGCGAGCCGGCCAGCGGTTCAGGCCAAGGTGGCGCATGATCCGGCCCTTCAACGCCTGCTCGACGGCCAATCCGGCCAGCATGTAGGCGTTCCGCCAGTTATGCGCCAGCGCCAGCAGCTCGGCCCCGCGAAGGCTTTCCCGCGCTGATTGCGCCCAGTCGTCGGAGGTCGGATCGGTCGAGTCGGTCACGGTCACACCCTTGTCGTGCAGCCAGGCCGGTCTGGGTAGCTTTGGTTGCCGCAGCTACCCGTTCGACCGGCCCGATGTCCCGAAGGCTCGCGTCACGACCGCCAGCTTCCAAAACTGCGTCGTCAGCTCGTGCGGCCCGCTTCCGTGTTTCGGGGCGTCTCCCCTTTGGGGCCGCGCTGGCGGGCTTTGCCCCGAGCCGCCTGTAGGGCGGCGTCTCGGCCATCCGGCGCTCATCGCTGACGCGGGTCATCGCCGCAGACGCGGCGGTGAGGGGGGCCGAGGGGCCTTGCCCCTTCTCTCCCCCAAAGCGGCTTCCACCCAGCTTCCTCCACCTGCGCTGCGCTCCGGCTCCGTGCAGCCGGGTCCCTGCGAAGCCGCTTTTCCCCCTCCAGCCCCACCGCTCGCGCGGCCCCGGGAAGCAGCGCGCCACAGGGGCGCTGCTTCGCAGCACGAGGACAGCGAGATGGGAGACAGCACCACCACCCGGCCAACCGAGGCGGAGAGCCGGGCCGACATCTATCAACGCATCACCGACCGGATCGCCGCCGCCATCGAGGCCGGCGCGGGAGAATGGCGGATGCCGTGGCACCCCGGCGCGGACGGGGTAGCGCCGGTGCTGCCGGTCAACGCCGCCACGGGCAAGCCGTACCGGGGCGTCAACACCGTCGTGCTTTGGGCGACGGCGCAGGCCGAGGGCTACCCGAGCGCTGTATGGGCCACCTACCGGCAATGGGCCGAGCTGGGGGCGCAGGTCCGCAAAGGCGAGCGCGCCAGCCCCGTGGTGTTCTGGAAGATCAGCGACAAGGAGGACCAGGAGGACGCCAACGAAGGCGCGGAGGACGACCGCCGGTCCCGCGTGTTCGCGCGCGGCTACAGCGTGTTCAACGCGGCCCAAGTGGACGGCTATGAGGCCCCTGCCCTGCCCGTGCTGCTTGAGGCCGAGCGGATCGGCCACGCCGAGGCGTTCTTTGACGCGATCGGCGCCGACATCCGGCACGGCGGCAACCGGGCCTGCTACAAGCCGAGCCTCGACCAGATTAGGATGCCGCCGTTCGAGGCGTTCCGCGATCCGATCGCCTACTATGCCACCCTGGCCCATGAAGCGACGCACCTGACCGGGCACCCGAGCCGATGCGCGCGCGACTTGCGGGGCCGGTTCGGCGACGAGGCGTATGCAGCCGAGGAGTTGGTGGCCGAGCTTGGGGCCGCGTTCGTGTGCGCCGACCTGGCGATGGCGCCCGAGCCGCGGCCGGACCATGCGGCTTACGTCGCGTCCTGGCTCAAGGTGCTGCGGGGCGACAAGCGGACGATCTTCACCGCAGCGGCCAAGGCGCAGGCGGCAGCGGACTGGATGGACGCGCAGCAGAACGCAGCAGTACCGCCGAAGACTATAGGACAGGCCCGGGCCGCCTGACCAGGACGGGGCGGCGTGCGCCGCCCCGATTGCCTTATATTTGGTTCGAAGGCGGAGCGGTCCTGCGAAAATGCGGTGGGCCGCTCCGCGGCCCAATTATGTCCAGGCAGAAAGGCTATAGACTGTAGAGGCTCATACCTTCATAGTGCATGTCCTGAGAGTGTTCAAAGGACAGAAGGTGCAAATCTTTTCCCTCATCAGCCAGAAGGGCGGTGCCGGCAAAAGCACCCTTGCCCGCCAATTGGCGGTGCTCGCCGGTGAAACTGGCACAAGCGTTCTCATCGACCGCGATCCACAGGAAACATCAACCAAATGGTGGCAGCGGCGGCAGACCTTGCAGCCACTACCGGGGCGGCCCGACCTTCTCGACCTCGACGGCTCTGACCTGACCGCCGCAACAAAATCACTGCGAAAGCAAGTCGGCGTCGTGTTCGTGGACACCAGGCCGGCGGTTGCGGAGCCCGAGGCGGAAGCCGCCCGTGTCGCAGACCTCGTCATTGTTCCCGTGCGCCCTTCATCGGATGACCTTGAGGCTGTTGGAGAAACGCTGAAGATTCTTCGCCGCCTGGAGAGGCGTGCAGTTGTGATCGTCAATGCGGCCAAAAACGAGGTGCGCGCGCGTGATGCGCGCGCTGCGTTGTCTCGCTACCCGGTTCCAGTCTGTCCAACCCACATCGGCGACCGCGCCGTCTATCTCGATGCGGCCCTGGAAGGCCGTGGCATCGGTGAAATGCGTGGCGCGGCCGCGCGCGATGCTCATGCCGAACTTAGGGCCGTTTGGACCTGGATTCAGGAGATGTCCCATGAGCAGCAGTAAGCGCGGGCGATCACTCGCAGAAGTCATGTCGCCGATCGACGACGATACGACCGCCAGTCCGGCGACCGTCGCGGAAGCACCACCCGCAACGAGCAACGGAACCGTGGAAGCCATTGGACAGAGCGTTGTGCCCGTCAATATTCTGGTCGCGCCCGAGGACCGGCGCCGGCTTCGCCAACTCAGCCTAGATGCCAACTTGAGCCTTCAGAAACTGGGGCATGAAGCCTGGAACCTCCTGCTACAGAAGCGAGGCTTGCCGCCCCTGAAGGCGGTCACCGCCAACGTACCCAGCGGACGCTTATCCAGCGTCCGTTCTAAGTAAGGTGCATACCTTAAAACCACATGACCTTAGAAGGTTCGTAGGAGATGGCCTGTAATGGTACGTAGGTTGGGTCGGTCGGCGCGGCGCGTCGGCGAGGGACAGTTGGACCTTCTCGTCGCGTTGCCCGGCGACATCCCCACGCACGATCAACAGGACATGATGGAGCGGCCATTCTTCAGCCTCTCCAAGCAGCGCCGGATCGAACCAATCGACTATCAGGTGCAGAATGGCTCGACTACGATTAGCGTCAACGTCACGGCTCCGGCGGAGATTGGTCTCGCGACCATATGGGACGCGGACATCCTCATCTGGGCGGCGTCGCAGCTCCGAGAGGCCAAGGCGCGTGGGATTGAACCATCGCCGACCTTCAAGGTGTCGCTCTACGAGTTGTTGCGCGGCATTGACCGTCGAACGGGCGGCGACGAGTACCAGAGGATCGTTGAAGCTTTCGAGCGGCTCAGCGGCACACTGATTCGTACCAACATTCGACAAGGCAAACGCAAGAAGCCTGAAGGATTTCATTGGATCGAGCGATATGCCGCACCCACCGACGAGCAAGGGCGGCCAGCCGGTATCGAGTTCACGATTTCCGACTGGCTTTATGAAGGCATTCTGACGGACCGCCTGACCCTGACGATCGACAGGGAATATTTCAGCCTGACCGGCGGGATCGAACGATGGCTCTACCGTGTCGTCCGCAAGCATGGCGGTCATCAATCCGGCGGTTGGGCGTTCACTATGGCGCAGCTTCACATGAAGAGTGGCAGCACCCAGCGTTTGGCGGACTTCGCCAAGGAATTGCGGCGCACCATCGAGCGTCAACGCCTTCCAGGGTACTGGTTACAGATCCTTCGCAACTCAGAAGGTCAGGAGGTTCTACACTTTACAGAGCGATGCCAGCTTCCCACCAATCATGAGGGGTTTAGCCCGCGTCGGCTTCCGCGAATCTCGATCGGCTCATTCTCGCCGGCAACGGCCAGGGGCCAAAACCACGATACCGAAATCGAGTCTGAGGACGTCACGACAGGGCCAACGGGTCAGTCTGTGGATATGTGAATCAGCACGTGGTTTTGGCCCCTGGCAAACCCGTGGCTTTGGCCCCCGAACTATCGTGGTTTCACCCCCCGGCGACTCGCAAGAACCGTTGCTGATTCAAGGCCTTCCGGAGTCCGTAATGCTCTTAATCCTCTACTACGTAGAGTCTACTTAATGGCTTGAGGCTGTGGACAAATCGGTCGCCCATGGACAATGCTGCGATGGTGGCTGAGGGAGAAGCGGATCGCGCATCGCTCAAGCTGTTGAGACTACCTGCAAGAGCCAGGGGCCAAAACCACGATAACCAACCATAAAAGGGCCGACAGGACGCTCTACTCCTCCCGATGCAGCAGATCACCTCCGGTGACAGGCCGCAGGTTCAGCTCGGAAGGGGCTTTGAGGAGCAGCTCTGAGGTGGTGGTAACGCCTTGGGGAGCGGTGCAAGCAGTCCAAACGCGCAGCCGATAAAGTCCAGGCTGCAACTCAGCACCGAGCACGAGAGACGCTTCCGCCTGTTGGCTGCCAGGATGGCTGACAAGGATAGAACGCTGATCGAGGCTGCGGCCCTCCAACCAAGCTTGCAAGTAGCAGGCCGGCGCGATCACAGAACCGATCGCAAAGTGGGCCGACAAGTCGGTGCCGATTTCGTAGCGTCCAGCCTCCTTCGCCTTCAGCCAGCCTTGGAGCTCGACCGCGACCGGCCCGGCATAGCGCACGCCGCGCGTGCGGATGTCGCTGAAGGCGATTGCGCCGCCCTCATAGACAAACCCGCCCACGCTATCGGGCGGGATTTCGGACAGGCTGTTGCTGTCCTTCGGCGCAATATGGGCAACAGCCAACGTCCCGGGCTTGTAGGCGGCCGGAGAGGCTGCTGGCGCCGCGCTCGGGGCAGGGGAGGGGATCACACCGCCAGACACCGTTGCCTGCCCCTGGCCGGCCGCAGATGGCGACGGGCGGGTCTGATCGAGCCGGCGCAGCACCTCGTCAAGCTTGCCTTCGATCCGATCGAGTTGGCTTTGGCCTGCCGAGGGTGCCGGAGCCGGCGACTGCGCACGCCCGGGAATGGGCCAAGCAAGCAAAGAGGCTGACAGGAAAAAGGCTGAACGAAGCGTCGCGGTCATCGGGGCTTTCCAGGAGTGAAGGTGCCGAAGCGGTCGCCGTCCGGGGTCGGGACGACCGTCGCGTCACCGAGAGGGAGGCCCGGTGCGATCCTCGGCACCTCGCCGGGTGGCTGGGCTTGCGACATGGCACCCGCGCCGATCGTGCCTGGGACCGCCAAGCCGGGCGCCGGGAGCGTCCCCAACGGCGGCAGCGCCCTGTCCGGGACGGAGGGCACCGGCCGGATCAGCCAGACGGCCAGGGTGACGCCGGCGCCGATCACCGCACCCCGGAAGACACGATCCTGCCGCCAAGCCCAGGATGCTGCATCCATTAGGTGGCCGAGGACGCTCTGTGCAGCGGCAAGCCGGGTCATGCCGCCGCTCCAACGGCGGCGGCCGCGTCGATATCGGTCGCCTCGATCGTCACCAGATCGTCGGCCGTGCGGTCCAGCAGGCGCATCACCCGACCGGCCTGCGCCTCGCGGGTGCGCTCCCACAGAGTGCGCATGTCGCGGCCGTTGCCAAACGTCTCCGCCCGCGCCCGCAGCATCCGGTCACACGCCTCCATCAGCGCGTCATCCGCTTGAGCGGCCAAGTGGAACCCAGAGGCGGTAACCAAACCGCGGTAGATCGCGGCCAGCTGGGGGGCGCCGTAGTCGGCGAAGTCGATGGTGCGAGTGAAGCGCGAACGCAGGCCGGGGTTGCTGTCCAGGAAGCGGCGCATCTCGCCGGTGTAGCCGGCGACGACGACGCAGAGCCGGCCGCGATGGTCCTCCATCAGCTTGAGCAGGGTGTCGATCGCCTCGCGGCCAAAGTCGTTGTCGCTGCGACCCGGACCGGTGCCGGCCAGGCTATACGCCTCGTCGATGAACAGCACGCCGTCCAAAGCGGTCTGGACGGTTTCACGCACCCGGATGGCGGTATGGCCGATGTAGCCGGCCACCAGAGTGGAGCGGTCGGCTTCGACCAGGTGGCCGCGCTTGAGATAGCCGAGCCCGTGCAGGATCTCGCCCATCAACCGGGCGACCGTTGTCTTGCCGGTGCCGGGATTGCCCAGGAACACGCAGTGCAGCGCCGGCGGCTCACCTTTGTGGCCGAGACGGGCACGCTCGCGCTCCGCCGCCAGCACGTCGATGAGTTTGCCGATCTCCGCCTTGACGGAAGCGAGGCCAACCATGCCGTCTAGCTCAGCCAGGGCGCGATCCAGCGAGCGCGTTTTCCTGGCGATGGGAGCGACGGCTGGGGCAGGGGAGGAGTCTTCATTCTGTCCTGGGCGCGGCCGACCAGCCGGACGGTGCGGCATGGTTGGGCGCCGCTGGCCGGACATCGCTTGATCGGCGCGCCACAGCCGCCAGGCTCCGACGGCGGCGCAGAGCAGGAACAGCGAGCCAGCGAATTGGTTGAGCAGCGACCAGACGATCGCGGTGCCGGCCAGAACGCCCAGGACGCGGAACAACGACCACTGCATCGTCAGTCCGCCGCGTCCCGATCGTCGCGGTGGAAGCGATTTGCCGCGACCAAGCCAGTCCATTCGGACCGGCGGAACCAAACGGCCCGGCCGCAGCGTAGCGGCTTGGCCCCGCGCATCAGCACGAACGCCTCGTCGGTGCGGGTGTCATGGGTCAGCTCGTCCGGCTTGATCAGCGCGCGCTTCACCTCCGAGCGGTTCTCCGAGCGCCCCGAGCTGCTGGAGGCGATGCCGGAGCGAGCCTGGCTGCCCTCGGTGTCGCCCTGGCTGGTGGCAACCACGCCATACTCGCCGCACATCGCCGACAATTCCTTCGCAGTGTCCGGATCCTGGACGGCGGCGAACAAGCGCCAGGAGGTGCTGTCGTACCAGGCCTGCTTGCCCTCGCGGCCCCATTGCGCGACGAGCTGGCCGAGCGACTGGTAGAGCAGCAGTAGGGTAATGCCGTATTTGCGGCCGGCGTCGCGGGCCTGCTCCAGCATCTGCATGTAGCCGAGCCGGGCCACCTCATCGAGCAGGAACAGCACCCGTCCCTTGACCTGGCCGTCAGCCTGATAGGCGGCGTTGAGCAGGGCGCCGACCAGCACCCGGCCGACAGCCGGGGTGGTCTGCAGCACGGTGAGCGGGATTTGCAGGAAGGCCGTCGTCTTGCCGCGCGTGAGATCGGCGGTGCGCATCGCCGGCATTGCGCCTTCGGCGCCGCCGGACACCAGGTCGGCATAGGCGGCAGTGGACAGCCAGCGCGCGTCGCGGTTGGCGTTGGCGTAGATGCCGGAAAAGGTCTCTGCCACCGCGCCCTTGAGCGTGCCGGCGAGGTCACGCGCCATGGCGGAGGCGGAGCGCTCATAGATGGTTCCGAGCAGCTCGCGCATCTGGTCCTCCGGCGTCACCATTCGGCGTTGCAGCGCACGCAGTGTCTTGCGCTCAGCCGGGAGGGTCGGGTCCCAGAGCAGGTCGGCGAGCAGGCAGGCGACCAGGTCCTGGCCGCTGCCCTTGAAGAACTCGCCGCTGCCGGACGTGCCGGGCCGGACTTCCCCGGTAATCCAGCCGACCACGGCAGCGACGTGGCTTTCCGCGAGCGGGGAAGCGGTGTCGATCCAGTCCAGCACGTTGACGCCGATCGTCTTGGCCGTTGCCGGGTCCAGGGTGACCACGTTGTGCCCCATGACCTGACGACGGTGTTCGGCCACCATGGGGCCGATCTCCTGCGAGGGATCGAGCACCACGGCCGCACCCGTCCAGGTGAGCAGGGTGGGGATGCCGACCGAGGTGGTCTTGAGGCCGCCAGAGCCGGCCAGCACGAGGGCGTGGGTCGGTCCGTTGCGGCATGGGTCGATCAGCAGCGGCGCGCTGCCGCCGCGGCCCCAAGTAGCCCGGTTTGCCGGATCGAAGGCGGCGCGGGCGCCACGGTCCTCGTCGACGCGGTAGGCTTCGCCGACAACGATGCCGCCATAGGTCGGGTCTGGCCCGGGAAACAGTTTCTGCGCGTCACGCATCGGTAGCCAGGCGGCATGGCCGAAATTGTCGGAGCGTGCGCGCAGCAGGAGCGGCGCGGTGCGGCTGCCGACCGGAAAGGGCCGGGTCAAGCCGGCCAGGCCTGCCACCACCATGACGATGCCGAACATGCCGGCTGCGACGAAGGAAGCGTTGGCGTTGTGCAGCACGACATCGAGGCGGTAGCCCTGGCCGAGCAGGTCGGACAGACGCAGCGCCTCCGGGCGCAGGGTCAGGATCGTGGCGACTGCCATGCCGAGGATGCCGGCCACGCCCATGAGGCGACCGAACAGGCGGGCACGGTAGACGAGGACGCCGGCTGCCATCAGCAGGGCCGGGCCGAACAGCGAGGCGACGGGCCAGGCGCGCCAGAGCAGATACTGGTTCCAATCCATCTGCCCCGGGGTGAGCCCGCCGACATGGGCGTAGTCGACCAGCACGGTGTCGCGCCAGAAGGCGTCCGAGTACGACCAGGCCCACCAGAACAGCCAGAGCGGCCAGAGCTGGACGGCGTAGCGGAGGGCGACCCGCAGCAGGTCGTAGCCGGCGCGCTGGATCACTCCGCCGCCTCCGCCGTCTTCGATCCTCCCGCAAGCCCGGCCGTGCTGCCCACCTGGCGGGCCGTACCACCGTGCGCTTTGGCCAGGGTGCTGGCCTCGTCGAAGCGGGCCAGGCCCTCCCAGTGCTGCATCACCTTGCTGTAGCGGAAGCCGGCCTTGCGCAGCGCCGTGGTGGCGTCCTTGGCCAGCGGTGCCGGGAAGGTAAGCAGCAGCGGTTCCTTGCCCTCGTCGCGGGCCTTGGCCTCACGGTCGAAGGTGCGTCCGCCCAGAGCGGTCCACTTCTCGACCTGGGCCTTGTCGTCGGACCCGTCGCGGAGGGAGAGCAGTGCGCCATAGAGGGCGTTGCTGTCCAAGTCGAGCAGGCCGGTCTTCTCAACCAGGGCACCGGCCTCGACCAGGCGGCGGGTGCGCTGGCGGCGTTCGTCCAGCTTCAGCCGGGCTTCGGCCTCGGCGAGCTTGGCCTTTTGCTGTTCGTGGGCGCGCAGACGTTCGCTGAGCGTGCGGGCCATGACGTGTCTCCTCCAGCTGCCCCTATGATTGGCGCCGGACTTCATACGTCCGACGTTGGGAAAGGGAAATCACGAGAGGGCAAGCGAACGCAACCGGAACTTATAAACTTTCCGCAGCGGAATCGAGCGATGGCATTTGTCAGTGGTCTTTGTCTTGCGCGGCTTCTTCGCCGGTTGTTCCGCGACGTATATCGCACTCCGGATCGTAGTGCCGTGCCGTTACCGGAGGAAGGACGGAGAACCTTCGTGAAACTCTACGGGAAGGACTCACATCAAATGAGTGACCACTCAGCACATCCCAGCCCAGAGCATTCAGCTACGACGCATTTCGACCAGCGGGGCACGACCTACGATCAAGCCGAGGTCCATCACCGCATTGTGGCGATCCTCGCCACTGGGGCGGCCCTTGCGCCGGGGCTTCGCGTTCTTGACCTCGCCACGGGAACAGGTCTTCTGGCTTTCGAAGCAGCCAGCCGGGTCGGGCCTGCTGGAAGCGTCCTCGGCGTGGACACCTCGGAAGGAATGCTCGCCGAAGCGAAAAGGAAGGCCGTAGGAACGGGACTGCGGAACATTGAGTTCGTCCTTGGCGACGCCGAGCGGCTGGACCTGTCGCTAGAGAGTTTCGACCGTTTGCTGTGCGCGTCGGCGCTGGTGCTCATGTCGGACATCCCGCGTGCCCTTCACCACTGGTCCGGCTTCCTCAAGCCAGGCGGGATAGTCGCGTTCGACACACCCGCTAAGCCGTTCGGCATCTCCGGGATGGTTGCGGAAATCGCATCCGAGCACGGCATTCAACTTGGCTACGCAGATGTGGCGGACACGCCTGGCAAGTGCCGCTGGTTCCTGGAGAAAGCGGGCTTTGAGGTTGTGGCGGTCACGACCGAGCTGGCGAGCGCCGCTCCGATCGAAGTCGGCAAGGCGGTCGCGTTCTGGGACGACCACATCGGCCACCCTGCCTGGCAAACCCTCAAGGAAGCGCCGCCAGCAACACGCGAGACCATCCGTGCCGCCTATGTCGACAGCGCCACGGCCGCAGCGATTGACGGGCAGATCCCCAACGACACGGCCTTGAACTTCGCGTTCGGGCGCAAACCATTGTGACTCTTCACCCAGGGCGGATTGTGTGCTGAGTTTCGACCGCGACAGCGGGTTCTGACCTCTGAGCGAGCGAGGCAGGTCAGACGCAATATGCGTTGCTGCGCAACGCGGCTTGAAAGCAGCACCAGCACGCGGCAGAGTGCCCCCGTGGCCATCGCCTTCGCCCGTGCCCGCTACCTGTCCCGCGCCACCGGCGGCAACGCCGTGCGGTCGGCGGCCTACAACGCCCGCGAGGCGATCACGGCCGAGCGCACCGGCGAGCTGTTCCACTTCCGCCACCGCGACGCGCCCGCGCACCACGAGGTGCTGTTGCCCGAGGGCGCCGACGCCCGGCTGGCCGACGCCGCGGCGCTGTGGAACGCGGCCGAGGCGGCAGAGAAGCGCAAGGAC
>NZ_OZ244710.1:0-28276 GCF_965218915.1 Novosphingopyxis sp.
AAAGTGAACGACGTTCGGTCGAGCCTCATCAATCAGAATGTCGAACTCTATGTTGCCCGCATGCGATCGACTGATCTCCAGGTTTTCCACGGTGTAGTCGAGAAAGGCCTCCAGCTTTTCCGGCTTGATGGTCAGCTCTGCGAGCATCACCAATCTGTCGACGAACTCGTATTTCATTCCGGCCTCCGAGCTGAGAAGAATGCCAGGATAAGGACGGCCTGCTGACACCGTTGTGTCAACAGAGCGACAGGGCGTGCTGAGGCCATCGAACTGGGATGAGGCGAGTAGCGGGTCGATGCCGCTTGCCTGCAGGGTGTGCTCGTTCAATGATACCATTCGATGGCTTCTGACTTGTCTGCGCTTCGAGTGTTCGCCGCCGACATTTGGCTAGCGGACGGACCAGAAGTTGTCGTGGCCGGCTTTCGCTACCCAACACGGGCGGCGGTCATGCGCCTCTCGGGTAATCGCCTGGTGGTCTGGTCGCCGGTGGCGCTGTCGCCGGCGCTTCGCGTCGCTGTCGACGCGCTCGGCACGGTCTCCTACATTGTAGCCCCGAACTCGCTGCACCACCTGTTCCTTGCCGATTGGAAGCGCACCTATCCAGCAGCGCGGCTCTATGCACCGCCAGGCCTGCGCGAGAAGCGCCGCGACCTCGCCTTCGACGCCGAGCTGGGTGACGAGGCCGACCCCGAGTGGGCGGGCGAGGTCGACCTGGTTCCAATGCGCGGAAACCTCATCACCACGGAGGTCGTCTTCTTTCACGCGAAGAGCCGCACGGTCCTGTTCGCCGACTTGATCCAGCAAATGGACCCAGGTTCGCTCACTGGGTGGCGTGCCCTCGTCGCGCGCCTAGACCTTCTGACCGGGCCGGAGCCTAAGGTGCCACGCAAGTTTCGCCTCGCCTTCATCAATCGGCAGTCTGCCCGGAAACCGATCGAACGCGTTCTGTCTTGGCCAACGGACAAGGTTATAATGGCGCACGCGGACCCGGTGCTCCACGACGGTCGGGCCTTCGTCGAGCGCGCGTTCCGCTGGCTCTCCGATTAAGCTCGGCGGCCTTGCAGGTCGAGCGGGCGAAGATCGAAACGCTCCGGTTCTAAGCCAAGGCCCTTTGCAGCGCGGGCCGTTCAAACAGCCTGTTCACATAGGCGGACGCGCGTGGATGGCTGTCGGTCAGCAGGTTCAGCCACTTCGCCGTGGCGAGCGTGAAGCCCATCATGATGTCGGCGGCCGTCAGCTCGTCGCCGGCCAGGTAGGGCCGGTGCTCCAGGGCTGCCTCCACACGGTCGAACACCGTGTTGGCGCTTTCGCGCACGGCCTCGATGATCTCAGTGTGTCGATCCGCGTCCTGGCGATAGACGGTCAGCCAGACAGTGGTGTTGATCGGGCTTGCGGCCGTGCCTTCCGCGAAGTGAAGCCATTGCAGATAGGCGGCGCGCTCCAGCGACCCGATCGGCGGCTCCAATCGGCCCTTCCCGTACTGCTCCAGGATATACTGAACGATAGCCCCGGACTCGGACAGGGTGACGCTCCCGTCTTCCATGTAAGGGTAGTTTCCCGACGGGGTGGCCTGGGAAAAGCCCTTCTGGGTCTCCCGGTTGAACTCTGAACGTGTGAGCTCGTAGGCGACCTCAAGCTCCTCCAGCAGCCAACGAATGCGGATCGAGCGGGTCAGCGGCGCGAAGTGAAGTCGTATCATTCTTGACCTCCGGAAGCTCTGTCAGCCCTTGTCGTACAGGATCATCTGCGTGCAGCGGAACAGGGCCAGGCGCTTGCCGGTGGCCGCGTCCGTCATCTCGGCATCCCACACCTGGGTCGATCGGCCGCCGTGGACGAGGCGGGCGGCGCATGCGACGGCTCCGGTCCGCACCGTTCCCATGAAGTTGCACTTCACCTCCACCGTGGTGAACCCCGTGGCACCCTCCGGCCATGCGGTCGACACGCCGTATGCGCAGAGGATGTCAGCGACCGAGAGAAGCGCGCCGGCTAGAAGATACCCGGTGTGGGCGACAAGATCGTCGCGCACGTCGAATTTGCCATCGACCAGTCCGTCATCGATCCGTGTGACCTCCAAGCCCAGATGGCCGGGTAGCTTGCCGTCGTTCGCGCGGTTGAGGTCGGCGACGGAGGTGTGGTTCTGCGTCTTTGGCACCCGGACCTCCAGTTGGCTGACTGACAGTTACAACACACCGCCGCCACGACAATCACGTGATCGCGTCACACCTCGTGAGCCGCGCCGCGCCTGCTGGCGAGATGAGGTTCGCCCACACGAAATTGTGATGTTCGATGACCTTGCTCGCGGGCATGTAAGCTCGATCGGAAGTCGTATGTCCATCCTCCGGGACGATGGTCGTGTAGCCCCGCGCCAGCGCGCTGCGGACCGTGGTGTCGACGCAGAAGTCGGTCGCGAACCCGGTGACGATCAATTCATCGACCTCAAGCTCTTCTAGCGTGGAGTCGAGATCCGTATCGAGAAAGGCGTCGCACGAGGCCTTGAGAATGCGCTGATCCTCTGGCTCGACCGTCAGATCGGCGTGGAGGGCATGGCCCGGCTCCGACGGGTGGAAGTCGTCGCCGTCCGGGCCGCAGTGTTGGACGAAGATGATCGGAGAGCGTTCGGCTCGGAGCCGATCGGACAAGCGGTTGATGCGAGACACCAGATTGTCGGCGTCATGGGGAGGTGTGGAAAACCCCGCCTGCTGCATGTCGATAATCAGAAGGGCTTGCTTGCTCATCGTCGAACCTCACCGTGCGTGCCTGTCCGTTATGTCCGCTGTCGTGGAGAACGCCAGTGGCAACGCCCTTGCCTCCCATATCGCAATTCACCGGGCCGAAGGTCCGGCCTCCGGGGTTGGGTGGGCGGGAGTACGAGCGGCCGCTCGGCGGCCTCACCTCGGCGGGACGCCACCATCGAACACGGCACCCTCGCCGGAGCGACGCCAGTCCGACCCCCTGCGCGCGCGGCAGTGCACCAGCGGGGGTCGGGCCAGGAGCGAGGCGAGAGTGCCTGCGGGTCAGCTCGAAAGCACCGCGCCCTCAGGAGCACGAAGTGCGGGACAGAGCGCGACGTTCGCCCCTCCCGCTCATTTGCCTTAGTCTGCCCTTCAAACAGTCCAAGCCGCTCGCTGAATAACGACGCGGTAACCGTCGGCGTCCTCGAACGTCGCACCCTCTCGATCCCAGTAGGGATTGAAGGCCGGGACCGGATCGAAGCCGGCCCCCTTCATCCTGTCGACAGCCGCCTGCCAAGCGTTCCTCTTGGAAATATAAAACACCAAGAGATTATCCTGCGTCGGAGCCCGGCCCGCCTGGTGCTCGCGCGCCTGTGTAAACTCGAAGTGGTAGGGCGCGCCTTCCTGCCCCAACATGATGCCGTCGAACTTGCCATGGCTCTCGAAACGGTAGAGCACGCGCAAACCTAACCCGTCGCAATAAAACGGTAGAAGCGCCGCTATATCGTCGGTCGGCCGCGCGACCCTGAGTTTTGGGACGTCCATCTCTACCCCATACTCATTCCGGCGCTGAGCGCCCCCTTCTCGCGCTCGTTTATCAGCGCCGTCTGTCGCTCACCGCTCCTCATCTCGATCGCGCCCGCCAGCTTCTCGCGGCTGTCGGTGTAGACCGCCGCGTGGCTTCGGGCGCGGCTGATCGCGACATAGGCGCTCTTGGCGTCCACGGTGTTCGCCCGGAAGCTCTCCAGGTGGACCATCGACCTGTCCGCCGTCGCCCCTTGGCTGCCATGCACGGTCCCCACCCATCCGTGCCGGACATGCCGATCGCGCGTCGCGTCCAGCTGCAAGCTGTGCTCGACGCCGCGCGCCTCCCTGACGCTCATGGTGCCGCGCTCCCGGTCGATCGCCGTCACCGTGGCGGTGGTGCCGTTCACTCGACCCGCCTCGCGGTCGTTGCGGGTGAACTGCACCCGGTCCCCCGCCGCGAAGCTCCGCTCCACCTCGGTGAAGCTCTCCACCTGGCCGCGCCCCCACTTGTCGAGCCGCCAATCGATGGTCTTCCCGTCGCGGTCGCGCAGCTCCACCCGGTTCCTCTCCGGGTCCACGCCCGCCACCCGGTAAGCCTGGCCCTTCTCCACCCCCTGGCGGTCGTAGTCGCGCCGGAAGGTCACCACGTCGCCCGCCTCGTAGCCGCGCGCGTGGCGCGCCTCCTCGCGGGTCAGCCCCTTGCCCTCCAGGGTCAGCACGCGGATCGCGTCGTCGCCGATCGTGCCGCCCTTCCTCAGCTCCTCGCGGATCGCAGCCGTCAACAGCTCGCGGCCCTCTCGCGTGGTGTCCATGACAAGGGTGCGCTCGCGCTCGCGCGGGCTCATGGCCGCGTAGTCGCGCGCCATCGCCGCCCTGCGGTCCTCGGGCTCGCCGCCCTCCCGCACGCTCCCTCCGCCCCGGTCCAGCGCGTCCAGAGCCTTCCTCCCATCGCCGGCGATGGTGGCGTGCACCGCCTCGCGGGTCAGCTCGTTGATCTGGCGCACGATGCGATCGAGCGCGAAGGTCGTCATCCCGGCCTCCTGCAACTGCCCAAAGGCCCTGCCCGCCTCCACGCTGCCCAGCTGCTTCACGTCCCCCACCAGCACGACGCGGGCGCCCGCGCGCTCCGCCAGACTCAGGACCTTGGCCATGTCGCGGGCGCTTACCATCGACGCCTCGTCGACGATCCAGGCTTGCGCGCGCTGCCTGCCCTCCGCCACCAGCCCCTCGCCGCCCATCACCGCGCTCGCCACCGTGCGGCCCTCGGTGCCGATCGCGTCGCCCAGCAGCCCGGCGGCGGCCGCCGTGGGCGCGAAGGCGCGCACCTCATAACCCTGCGTCCTCATGCCCTCGGCGTAGGTGGCGAGCACGGTGGTCGTCTTGGCGGTGCCGGCGTAGCCCTGCACGCCCGCGACCCGATCGGTGCCGGACAACAGTCCGGCTGTGGCCTGGCGCTGCCCGTCGGTCCAGCGGTGCCCCTTCACTTCGGCGAAGAACGCCGTCGTCTCCACCGCGCGCCAGGCGTCGGGTCGCCCCATCGGGGCGTCGGCTCGCCCACGCCCGCCCGCCTCGATCGCTAGCATCCGGCGCTCGGTGGCGACGTTGGCGGCGGTGGTGAAGCCGCGCTGCGGGCCGCGCTCGCGCGGCACCAGGTCGCCGGCCCTGGTGGCGCTCGTGACCGCGCGCGCGATCTCGGTGGCATTCGCACGACCACCGGCGTGCTCGCCCGCGCGCGCCTCCAGCGCGGCGGCCCCGAACACCGCCTCCCGCTCCCCCAACTGCCGCGCGGCCGCCTGCACCGCCAGCGTGGCGCTCGCCTGCGCCCGGCCCTCGTCCGCCAGCGTGCGCGGGGCGATGCGCTCGGCCGCGCGCTCGCTCTCGGCCATGAGCTGCCGACGCTCCCCTTCCCCGAACCCCGCCGCGTCCGCCTGCCCGCGCCAGCTGGGCACCAACGCCTCGCGCGCGACATGCTGCTTGGCGTCCCGCGTGCTGAGCGCGATGGTGGCCTTCTCGGCCGCCGACGCCTCGGCCCGCGTCTTGCCGCGCGCCGCCAGCGTCTCCTCCACCTTCGCGCCGCGCGCGGAGAAGGCCTTGATCGCGGCCTCGGGCACGCCCGCCAGCTCGAAGGTCGATCCCCGGCCCTCCCGCACCGCGTAGCCGAGCTCGCGCGCACCCTGCGCCAAGGCCTGGCGGTAGACCGCGCCGGCGTCCTTATAGACCTGGAAGAAGGCGCGGCTCTCGACCGAGCGCCACGCGCCGTCGCGGTCCTGGGTGGCGTTGAGGATCACCGAATGCGTGTGGAGCTGCGGGTCCTGGGCGCGGCTCGTGTTGTGGCGGAAGGTGGCCACCGCCAGCTTGCCCGTCTCCACCTGGCGCACCTGCCCGCCCTGGCGCAGGCGGGTCGCGGCCCCGTGGCGCTCGATATAGGCGAGCGCCGTCCTCACCGCTGCATCATGCTTACCCACCAACCGGCGGTCGCCCGCCACCTCGGCCATGATCGACACGCTTTTCGGAGCCGAGAACGTCACGTCCCATCCGGGCCGGTGCTCGCGCTCGCCATTGCGAACCGTACCCAATCGCTCACCGTTGGGCAGCTCGCCCCTCAAGCCGGCGGCGAAGGCGGCGCGGTCCACCTCGCCGTCCAGCCCCAACGCGGCCGCACCCTCCCCGAACCACGCGCTCGGGGCCTCGCCCCCTTCGGAATAATAGTCGTCCGCCTCGTAGTAGCTCGCCGCCTGCCCCGCGCTCGACAAGGAGCCCATCGACGCGACCATTAGCGATCGACCATTTGTGCGAAGGGTGAGCCAATCCAGAGATCGTCTTCGACTGTCAGACGCAACTCCTCCAAGCGGGTCGCCGGCACCGACATGACGATGTGGCTGTTCGCGGCGAACGCCGCCGCGCGCGCGTCCTCGCTCGGCCAAAGGGCTATCGCGGCGAAGGTGCCATCGCTCGCCGTCGTCAGACAGGAACCAAGCGCGCCGGCCTCGCGCATCGCCAGGGTCACCGAGCGCCACTCCTGGCGGAACGCCGCATCATGCTCGGGTTCGACGCGCCATCGGTAGAGGGCGATGAAGGGCCGGGTCACAAAGCGCCTCCCAAGGTCCGGTCCTCGCGCGGGCCACTCGGCGGCGGCTCCGGGGCCCGCGCGGGCGGCTCCGGCGGCCGTGTCTCCGGCGCGGATGCCAAAGGTGAGCTTTGGGGTGGCGGCGGGTGCGATGCCGTCGGAATGGCCACGGTGCCCTCCGCCACGTCCGCGCGGTCCATGTGCTTGCGGCCGATCTTGACCTTCGCCACCGGCAAGCCGCTCAAGCGCAGATAGCCAGTCAAGGGAGCAAGCTCGCCGATCTGGCTGTCCAGCACCACGTCGCGGGTCTGGCGCATGGTGGACAGCGAGCCCTTGTCGTGCATCTCGTCGGTGTCGAGCGATTGGCTCGCGCGGTGCTCCTCCACCTCCGCCTTGCCGAGCAACCGCGCGGCCCACCCCGTGCTGTCGGGGTCGCCCAGGCGCATGACGAGCTGGGTGCCCGCCTGCCCCACGATGGTGCTGGCCGCGTTGGGGCCGTAGGTCTCGCGCAACTGGCCGATCGCCTGAAAGGCGATCACCACCGCCGCCCCGAACTTCCGCCCCTCCGGCAACAAGGTCAGCAGCCCCGACGCGCGCGGCAAGGCCGGCAGCTCGTCCAGCACCAGCCAGGCCCTCGGCGCGCCCTTGATGGGGCGATCCAGGATGGCCGCCACCGCGCAATCCAGCCAGCAGCCGAGCAAGGGCCGCGCGGCCGCGAAATTGCGCTTGCGCGATGCCAGAAACAGCCAGGGCTTGGCTCCTTGCGCGTCCGCCAGTCCCGCATAGAAGTCGTCGAAGCTCAGGCTCCCGCCCGCGCCGGGCTCGGTTCTGAGCGCGCCCACCACCTTGGCGGCCTCCGCCAGGCAGAACAGCACGCTCGCGGTGGCCTTGTCGGCGTCCTTCTGGAACACGCGCGCCGCCTCCGTGCCGGCGGTCAGCTGGCTCAACTCGTCGGGCGTCATGTCTCTGAGCGCGCGGGTCAGCTCGGGCACCGTGCCGCGCCCGCCCTCCCAAAGCCTGCGGATGACGGCTCCGACCACGATACGGGCCTGATCGTACCACACGTCGTCGCCCGCTCCCCCGCCGCCGGGCTTCGCCACGATGAAGCCTGCCAGTCGATCCGCGTCGGCGGCGGAGCGCACGTCTGAGAACGGGTTCCAGTAGGCGCACCGGGCGTCGAAGGGATTGAGGATCAGGTCGCCGCGCTCGGGACGATAGTAGCGCGCGACATAGCTCCCATCGACGTCGTGCACGAAAGCGTGCTCGCCGCGCCTCTCCACCCGGTCCAGCATGCGGAAGATGGCGGTCGTCTTGCCGGTGCCCGTCGCTCCCGCGAACAGGAAGTGGCGCGCCTCCTCCGAGCGCGGCACGGGCACGCCGCCGATGGTGACGGGCGCGCCCTCGGCCGCGTCGGTGGGCACCATCCCCGCCAGCTCGCGTGCGCTCACCACCCGCGTGCCGCGCACGGTGCGGTCGCGCCCCGCCCGCTCGCCCTCGATCGCCCACCGGCGCTTTTGGGCGCGATAGGCCGGAATGCCGATCGCCAGCCCCAACACCACCGCGAAGCCCGCCATGCGCCACAACAGCCGCCAGAACGATCGCGACGCCGGACTGCGCTCGTCCAGGATCGCGTCGCGGTTGCCGACCCGCGCGCGCGCCTGAGCGGT
This sequence comes from Novosphingopyxis sp., assembly GCF_965218915.1. Taxonomy (GTDB): domain Bacteria; phylum Pseudomonadota; class Alphaproteobacteria; order Sphingomonadales; family Sphingomonadaceae; genus Novosphingopyxis. The sequence continues at coordinate 8,214 of NZ_OZ244710.1, forward strand.
CCGGAGGTTCCTTGCGAAAGGATCCTTCACCTCCGCCCACTGCGCCTTCACATAAAGCTTGGCCCCGCGCTGGGTCAGCTCCGGGGCGGTGGCCCAGCCCAGCCAGCTCCCCGCCAAGGCCAGCGCCAGCATGATCTGCGCGGCCCGCTGCCAGCGCGCCTGCGCGCCCGCCCACTGACGGTTGCGGCTCGCCTGTCCTCGCGAGAGGATCTCGGCGTTGCTAGCCATCAGGGACACATATGCTCGGGCTTCACCAAGCCCGCAGCTATTACTTCTTGATCGATTGTTCGTGCCAGTTCTTCGATTGTCTCTCTGGCCTTACGCGTAAATTCAGAATCGATTATCAACTTATTGTTTTTGACAACTATGTCTGGATATTTTTCTCTGAATTTGGTATCGACCTTACCGTCCTGATGCACCAGCATATGGCGTGCATCCAGGTACGGCATTGCCGCCTCTAAGACCTGTTGATTGACATTCAATCCCAGACGGTTTGCCGCCTTGGTGATGAGATTAGTAGTTTTCCGCTCACTCTCCAAATTGCAGAAAATCTTATCAGAGACTAGCCTAACAACACCATCCCAGCTGCCTGTTGCCATTATTTCTGTTACTTTAATATCTAGTTTCACGTCGCCCGCAAAACGTCCTGGATCGACTCCCTTCTGCGCAGCTCTAGCCATTGTTTCCGATAAGAACTCAAGAAAGTCCTCATATATATCTTTAATAAAAGAGGAGTTTAATGTAGCCCTCAGATGTCCTCCTCGAACCTGTCGACTATTTTTAGTGTTTTTTTGCGTGAGCTTTGGATGGTCCTTCTTTGTGGATTTCAAAGCGACAGCAATGATGTTAATACTATCGTCTAAGCCAATGAAATTCCTTACCAAAAGATCGCAAAGCTCGAGATCGGTCTCAAAGTACGCGCACCTCTGATTGAATCTGTAAAAGGCTTTTGTTTTCTCTACTGCTGCCACTTGCTTCCCCCTTTTACGTTTGTCATTAGGTCACCGCTTGATTGCCGCCGTCGCGATGCCCGATGCGATTAGAAAGCCTCCTCCCACTCGACCTGCCCACCGGCGCGCCGTTTGGCCGCGCAACAGCGCGCCGGCGCGCGACGCCGCCAGCGCATAGGTCGTGTCCGTGATCGCGAGAACGCCGCAAAAGGTGGCGGTCAGCAAGGTCGCTTGGTCAAGGTAGCTCGCGTCAGGGCTGATGAACTGCGGCACGAAGGCCACGAAGAACACGATGGTTTTGGGGTGGAAGGTGCCGATCGCCGCGTTGCCGAGGAACGCTGTTCGCGCGCCGATCGGTTGCCGCTCGATCTGGGCAGTGGCGTCGGCGGCCCGGCTCCTTCGGATCGTCACGATGCCGAGCCCGATCAGATACGCCGCGCCCGCCCATTTCAAGATCGCGAACGCCAGCGCCGACGCCGCCAGGATCACGCCCACGCCGCCCAGCGACAGGCTCATGGCGAGCACGTTGCCCAGCGCCAAGCCCGCGACGGAGACGAGCGCCACGCGTCGTCCGGAGCTGACGGCGTAGCCGACGATGCTCACCACGCCGGGGCCGGGGATCAGCCCCACGACAAGCGCCGCCGCGACGAAGGCAAGCCACACCTCCACGCTCATGTGCCCTCCCCCACCGGCTCCATCAACTCGATGCGGTTGCCGAACGGGTCGTCGGCATAGACGCGCCGGAAGCCCTCCAGCTGCTCGTCCTCCACCACGGGAAAGCCGTTGCGCCTCAACTCCTCCGCTAGCTCCTCCAGCCCGTCCACGACGAAGGCGGGGTGCGCCTTGCGAGCGGGCCGGTGATACTCCTCCACGCCCAGGTGGACCCGCAAGCCGTCGCGCTCGAACCAGCACCCGCCGCGCGCCGCCAGCGGGTGCGGCTTGGGCACCTCCGGTATGTCGAGAAGCCCCGCGTAGAACCGGCGCGCGTGATCCTCGCCGCCCTTCGGCATGGCGAGCTGGACGTGGTGAAGGTGGCGAACGGTCATGGTCCGTCGACCTCCGGCGCTGGCGCGCGTTCGGGAAGCAACAGACGCTGCCACTCCGCCAAGTCTGCGGGCTGCGCCTCCAGCGCCGGCACGTCGTCGGGAATGACGACCCACGGCTGTTTGCTTGCCGTCCAGAGGTGGAACGCCGGAACGAGCGCGCCGCTGTCATCCAGCGTGCCCGCCCTGAGGTTCACGATCTGGGGCCGCTGATCGTTGACGGCGTAGAGCCGCGTCAGACAATCCGGGCACGCGACGATGCCGGCGGTGATCCCGCTCGGAAGCATGTAGCGTCCTTCGACGGTCTCGCCTTCCATCTTCAACTCCCCGGTCATCACGGGAAGCTGAATGGCGAAGGCGCTCCCGCTGCGGGTCTGACAATCCTTGCAGTGGCAGGCGTAGGGCTGGAACAGCACGCTGCGCCGGATGGTGTAGCGGACCCGCCCGCATAGGCACTTGCCGGTCAGCTCCTCGGCCACCGCCCTATCCCTTCTTCGCCAGCGCGCCGGTGGGCACCACCCGCGCCGTCGCGGTTGCTGTGGCGACCGTGTTGCCGTCGCGATCCACCAGCTCACCCGCCAGGAACGCGACAGACTTGCCGAGCCGCACGATGCGCCCGTGGCCGGTGAACTCCCCTAAGCGCGCCGGTGCCAGGAAGCTGACGTTAAGATTGACGGTCGCGCAATAGTGCTCGCCGCCTGTCTTCACGAGCACCGTCGGACCCAGCGTGTCGTCCAGCATGGCCGCGACGAAGCCACCTTGTATGTTACCGCCCGGATTGCACCACTCGCGCCGCCCCTGCATCCGCACCCTGACCGCACCCGTGTCCTCGTCCGCCTCCAGCAGCTCCCATCCCAAGGTCTCGGCGCACGGCGGCTTCACGAACCCGTCGAACACACTCATGCCGCAACCGCCTTGGCCGGGGCGGGTTCGATCAAATCCCACTTGTTGCCGTAAAGGTCCTGGAACACCGCCACCTTACCGTAGGGCTCAAGCCTGGGCTCTTCGGCGAAGGTCACACCTCGCGCCTGGTAAACGGCATGATCGCGGTCGAAGTCCTCGGTTTGCAGAAACAGAAACACACGGCCGCCCGCCTGATTCCCTATGGCGCTGATCTGCTCGTCGCCCACGGCACGCGCCAGAAGAAGCCCGGCTTGATCGACGCCGCTGGGTGCCACGACAACCCACCGCTTGGCCGGTGAAAGCCATTCGTCCACGCGAACCTCGAAGCCCAGCTTTTCGACATAGAAGTCGATGGCTTCGTCATAGTCACGAACGACAATCGTAGTGAGCGTGAGGGTCTGGCTCATGGCTCCCTCGCCCGCGCCAGCTGGCGCTCGAACACCGCGTCGGCGTCGCGCGCCACGTCGCGCTTGATGGCGTTCGCCCGCTCCGGCTCGGCCCCGTCGGTCGCTCCCGCCAGCGCGGCCGCGTAGGCCGCGCCCGCCGCGTAGAGGGTCCGCTGAACGAGCCGGTCGGACAGCTCCGCACGGGTGGCGAGTCGGTCCATCATGGACCGGACCTCCTCCATTATGGAGGCTTGCATGGTAGCCCTGTCCACCGCCGGCGCCGGCGGCTCGCGGCCGCCGGTCAGGGCCGCGATGCCCAGCTCCAGTGCGCGCACGGTGGCCTGGTACATCGGCAATCCGACCGCCTCGGCGTGCGCTCTCAACGCCGCCGCCTGGGCCTCCGTCACCCGTCCCGTCAGCATCACCCGCGCCATCGGTCTCCCCGCCTATCGAATGCCCGGAATACTCCTTTTCTGAGCCGTGGAAAAGGAACATTTGACGAACACCCAAAATCGTGTTTCTCTCTGTCATCCTTCCGATGCGACCCTCTACCGACCACGCATCGACCACGATTTGGAGGCTGCACGCGTGCGTAAGGTGTGGACTGAACTGAGCGAGGCAAAGCCTCGCCCCCCTGCCCTTCCCGCTTCTCCTGTCGGCTCCTATTCATGGCCCTGAACGGGTTCGCCTCCGGCGCGGTCGTGGCCGCGCCCCTCGCCGCCGTGCTCACCTGGTTGGCGGTCACCTGGCAGCAGCATGTCGACCTCCGGGTGGGGCGCGACACGGTCCAAGTCGGCACCGCCGGCACCACGGCGGGAGCGGACGTGTCGGGCTCCGGCTCAGCGAGGCCACGGTGATGTGGATCATGCCCTGGTCGGTCCAGTCCGGCCCCGTGTCGCGCCTGCGGGTCGGCCCCCACCGCGACCTTTTCGACGGGGCTTACACCCTGCGCGAGACCGCCTCCTTCCTCGTGGACGGCGTGCCGGTGGAGTTTGGCGGCCCCTCCCTGCCCCTGCGCGATGGCGACCGCGCGGTGGTCGTGGGCTGGCGGTTGCGCGACGGCCTCACCGCCTGCTTCGTGGCGCTGCCGGGCCGCGCGCGCGTGTTCCAGCCCTACTCGGCCACCGGCACGGGCTTGGTGGGTCTGCTGCTGCTCTTCATCGCGGCCTGGTGCCTAGCGCGCGGTCCCTGGCCGCTGGGGCTGGTCGCCTTCGGACTGTCGGCCATTCTCTTGTTCCAGGCCGCCGCGTGGCTCGATGGTCGGGCACTCGCGCGGCGGGGATTGGAGAGACTGTCGAATTAAGTCGCTTCTCCATGTGTTCAGCGCGATGCAACCAATGTCCGTGGATGAAGTCCGAACCGTGCTGAAGCTCTCACTCCCCTTGCTTCTATGCGCCGCGTGCGCTCCGGCGGGTGATAGCCGCGAGAACGCCGTTAGTTCGTCGCCACGCAGTTATGCGACGCAGGAGCGGGCGCCCTCCCCGAATTATCAGGCGTTGCTCAGTCAGCCGACACTCCCATTTCGAGAGGCGGCGGAGCGCAAGGCGACCTCTCTTCAGCCAGCTGACGCCAAGGTCGTTGGCGACAGGTGGCTAGCGAGGCTCAAGGAACGGGGCGCGCTCCTCGGCTATGGATTGGGGGGCAAGAGTCCCGATGGGCCGGTCATGGCGATCAACACCGGCTTCACCAAGGACGAATTCGACAGCTGGGTCAGACAGAACGGTTGGGACGTGCCCGGTCACATACGCTGGAGCTTCGTGCCCACCCTGAACCTCTCCCCGGTGAGCGACGCGGCGAAGGATGCGATCCGGTTCTGGCCCGCATCGACCGCGCGAACGGGTGCGCAGCATCAAGCGCTTCTCGCGGGCCGCGTTTACCTGCGCGATGGGTGCTTCTTCGTGAGCGGTCGCCGAGAGGCGGTCGACAAGCTGGCTTGGTTCCATGCCGAAGTCGGGTTCGACGTCGATGATGAAGGCTATTTCGTTCTGCGTGATCGCCTAGGTGGTCAGATACTCACGCGCCTGGGTGAAGACATGAATTGGGGCGGTCCCCCGAGCGCGGTCATAGACCCGAAGGCGGAGCAAGCCTTGCACGAGGCCTGTGGCCCTGGAGACATAACGGTTGTCGGTTCGCCCGAGGCGAGGGAGCGTTTTGTCACTCAGTACCCGCATATGCGGGAGCCGCGTATCCCGCCCCCGCCACCACCGCCTTCTCCCGCAAGCTAAGGCCGCTTAGCTCTGATCGAGAGGCGCTCATAACCTCCTACGTGGCCCTGCTGCGCGCCGTGAACGTCGGCGGCACGGGCAAGCTGCCCATGACCATCCTCGTCGGCCTCTGCGAGGCGGCGGGGCTCCAGGACGTGCGGACCTACATCGCCAGCGGCAACGTCCTCTTTCGCAGCGATCTCGGTGAAGCCGAGATCCGCGCCGCTTTGGAGGATCGACTGCGCCGTCAGGCCGGTCGGAATGTGGGTGTCGTCGTGCGCACGGCCGCCGAAGTCGCCGGCGTGCTCGCCCGCAATCCGTTCCCCGATGCGCCAGGCAATCGGGTGATGGCCTTGTTCGTGGACGGACCGCTGCCGGCTGACCCTCTGGATGGAGTGACGGGCGCGGCGGACGAACGCATCGTTTTGGGCGAGCGGGAGCTGTTCATCCACTACCCGAACGGTATGGCTTCGACGCGTCTCCGCCTTGCCAGCGAGAAGAGTGGCACGGCTCGCAACATGAACACGATTGCCAAGCTCGCTGACATGGCAACGGCGCTGGAAAGTGGGAGCTGAGCTTTCCTTCTGCTCCACACCGGTAGCCTGCGGCCGTAGGCCGCCCTTTCACCGTTAGAATCATTGTTAGAATCGTTAGAAGGAATGTTAGGCTCGTCCTTGGCGACGTCGACTCGTTGAAAATACGGGAGTTTTTCTGTTCGGCATTTGGGCAATCCCCCAGAGTCAGTGTGGGCAATCCCCCACGCTCTGGTGGGTGAAACCCCACGCCTTTGTGGGTGATCCCCCACGCTTAGGACCAGAAAAGGGGCAAATTGGCCCCATCCGGGGCGTCTGTGGCGCAAGGCGTGGGGGATTGCCCACAAACTAGCGAGCGGTGCGCTGGCGTGTTTGGTGTTCCCGAATGAAGCCGGAGAACGCCGCCAGCACGTCTCGCGGCTGAGTGCCGCGTTTCCCGTTCCAGAGTACGAATCGGCCGAACATATCCGCTAGGTCTACGCCCGGATGCTGGGTCGTGAGGAAGCGAAGTTTTTCGGGGTGTATCAGCTCTCCAAAGCGGCCCGGCTCGGCCATTAACGCCGCGTCGGCGTCCTTGGTGCGCCGCTTCTGCGCATGGACGCTTGCGAGCTGCTGGATGCGGTCGCTCTCTGCGAGTGGATAGATGCGGAGGCGCGGCTCCTCCTTCTTTTCGCCCTCGATCCACTCCAGGCCATATCCAAGGATCGGCCCGCGCGCGATCACCCGCTTTATGTCACGTTTGAAGTGCGCCTTCGCCTGATCGCTGCCGCTCTTCTTGTGGAGGGTCGTCAGAGTGAAGGTCCACCCTTCCGGCGAACCGTGCGCGTGCTTGCGCGCGATGCGGTATAGCCAGCGTTCGTAGCCGCCGGTCAGCCGGAAATAGTCGGCGTCCATCGCCAGCAACATCTTCTGATTAAGGACGCCCATAAGGAACCACTGCGAGAGCGTGATAGACATACCCCGGCTGTGCCCGGTCTTGGTGTCCGTCTCCTCATCCCATGCGTCCAACCAGGTGAAGCCTCCGTCACGCCGTCGGTTCTGGTGGTGCTGCCGTATGTTCGTTTTCACATAGGTCGAGGCGAGCCGATCGAGCGCCGCGCGAAGCTCCTCACGGTCTTTGCCCCCGGTGTTCCGGTCGATAGCCCGCAGAAGATCAGCGGGCTGGAAATAGAGCGTCTTCGAGCGCTGCAGCTCCTCCAGCCTCTCGCGGTCGCCACGCTCGATCATGGCGTTCACCTGCGACCCTGCCCAAATCAGGATGTCGAAGTCCCAGATCGTCGCCATGCCGTGTTTGACGTTCGGCGACACCTCGACCGTCACGTCTCCCTTTGGCGAGGTGTAGACGATGGACGTCTTGCGCGACTTGGACAGGGCGAAGAACGGCCGTTCCATCGTGTCGCGCTGATCGCGCAATCCCAGGTCCGCCAGCGGTGCGATGAAGAAATCGAGTTGGCGCGCGCGCGGATAATCCGTCGCGCCTTCACTGTTCGACATGTCGACATGTTGGGGTGTCGAGGTGTCGTCAGTCACCGATTGGGCTTTCGCCATGCTTCCTCAGCACGTCGTTGAATGCCTCGGCCATAAGCGCCTGCAAGCTGCGGCCCTGTCGGCGCGCCAGGGTGTGCATCGCGAATGACATATCGGGTGTGAAGTAGGCGGCGATCTGCTTGCGGCCCTTGCGACTTGGCGCGGGGCTGCTGTCGGTCCTGGGAGCTGGATCCTCGGTCGTGTTGGTTTGCGGGGCTGCGACGGCGTCGGGCTTGTCTCTCAGATTGGCGAATGATGGCTTCCTGCTCATGCTGCGGCCTTCCCATCTTGATACTTCGCCAACACGTCGACTTGTCGACATGTCCACTTGTAGAGTTGTCGAACTTCATCGGCGGCTTTTCCGTCTGGCTCCAGCTCCATCGCGGTGCGCCCCTCGGCGCTTGCATGCCTAAAGGCCGCTCGATCCGACATTTGGAAAGGGCAGGGCGGTGTCCCGAAGCTCTCCACAAGCTCGCCCGCTTCTTGATAGACGCGCGGCGCGTTGGGAGGTCCGGCGGTGAACACCACGAAGGCTGGCTTGCGAAGGAGCTGCACGAGCTTCGACGTGGTTTGGATCGCGGAGAGGTCGAAAGCACTCGGGCGGCACGGAATCAGCACCAGGTCGGCCGCTTCAACGGCCGCGCGCGCGGCGCTATCAGCGTGGGGCGGCGTGTCGATCACGATGAACTCCGCCCCTTGAGCCTGGGCCTGCTCCACCTTGGCTGCTAAGCGTGGGGGAGGGCTGTCGATGACTTCGGGCGGTTCATCTTTGCGCCACCCCGCCCACTGACTGGCGGTCGCCTGCGGGTCTGTGTCGACAATAAGAGCGACGCGCCCGTCATCCACGGCTGCTGCGGCCAGGTGCAACGCGAGAGTGGTTTTGCCCGCTCCGCCCTTCTGACTGATGATCGCTACTGTCGTCATTCCCACTCTCCCACATGTCGACACTTAGACAAGTGGGAGAGTGGGAATGCAACCCCTTTCTCACTGCCGCGACCGAAGGTCCGGCCCCAAGGGCGTGGATGGGTGGGACGAACAAGCGGCCGCCCCGAAGGGCGGCCACCCGCTCCGCCGTTAGGCGGCCTCCCGTCGCTCGGCGGGTTGCAAGCCGTGGAGATAGCGCACCGCGCGCTCGGCGTGTGAAGCCGCCTGCACTATCGCGCGGCGGTCGTTGCGAAGCACGGTGATCCAGCTCGCCAGATAGGCGGCGTGGTCCTCGCGCGGCTCCAGCGCCAGGCCAAGGTCGGCCGCCAGGAAAGCGGCTCCCAGCTCCGCCACCAGCTCCTCGCGCGCATAGCCCTCGTCCCCCCACCGCTCGCGCCCGAAGCTCCGCGCCAGGCGGGTGGGGTGGCTCGTCCAGTGCACCGTCTCATGGCCTCTGGTGGCGTAGTAGCCGTGGGCGTCCCGGAACGCCTCGAAGGGCGGGAGCTGGATGCGGTCGGTGCCGGCGGCGTAGTAGGCCTTGGTGCCGCCATGCTCCACGGTCGCGCCGATCGCCGCGAACCACGCCTCGGCCGCGTCGACGCGCTTGCAAGCGGGCAGGGCGGGGGCCTCCGCCGGCACGGCGTGGAAGCGGTCGGGGAGCCCGTCGATCTGCGCGACGTTGAACACGGTGTAGGATTTCAGGAAGCGGACCTCGCTTCCCACTTCACCCTCGAACATGTCGCCCGTGCCCGTGCCGCTGCCAGCACCCTCGGCTCGCTTGGTGGCGGTGCCGTAGTAGACCACGGGCGCGCCCGTCTCGCCGCGCCGGACCTGTCCCCCGAACGCCTGGGCCTGCTTGTAGGTCATCCAGCTGGGCGACGTGTAGCCGGCGGCGACCGCCTCCATCCAAAGGAGGATGACGTTGATGCCCCCATAGGGCTCGCCGGTGGCGCGTAGGGGACGGGTGACGCGCCCCGCCAGGGCCTCGGCGCTCCAGGGCCGGGTCCAGGGCGTCACGCCCCGCTCCAGGTCCGCCAGGATGCGGTCTGTGACACGCTGGTAGGGGTCGGTCTTGATGGTGCTGGTGGTCGGCTTGCCCATTGTCTTGGTCTCCCTTGCTGAACCGCGAAGCGGGTCACGCCTGCGCGTGACCCCTGCCTCCACGGCGAGGGGCGGGGAGAGAGGGGGGCCAAGGGACGCCGTGCGGGAGTGGTGCGGGCGCAACGAAGTGAGCCACGGTCCCGCGCTTGCGCGCCCTTGCGGGGGAGGGAGGGGCGGCGTCCCTTCCTCCCCATTCGCAAAGCATCGTCAAAGGCATGTGCCGGCACCAGCCGGCGCTCCAGCTCGGCCGAAGGCCACCTCGTGGAGCGCCAGCGACCGCGCGAGCGGATCGTCACCCGAAGGGCCGGGACGCCGGCACGGCGGCGCGGGGAGGGGGCCTGCCCCCGACTAGAGCCGGGTCGGCGAAGCCGGCGCGCAAGCCTCTTGGGCAAATCGGCGCGACCAGTCGGCAATCAGATTGATGTGATTGATGTGGTCGGTTGTTCATTGATTTGCTTGAATGCATTGATGTCCTTGATAGGGTCAAAAAGACGTGCTACGGCTCCGCCATGCTCAACTCGGGAAGTGCATCCATGCAGGACCAAGACGCCGAAAAGGGGATGCGGGGACGCGGCCGTGGGAGCGAGTTCTTCGTTCTCGGCCACGCCGCTTGGGAGAGGTTGTGGACGGTCCCGACCACCAATCGTCTAAACCTCATCATCGCCTATCTCGTGCTCCTCGCCGGCACGGGTGCCGATCACCGGCTCACTAAGTGGTCGGCCAAAGCTTGTGATGATCATGTTGGCTTGGGCAAGCCTAGGGCGCGGCATGCCATCGAGGAACTGATCGCTTCCGAGTTGATCAAGCGCACCGAGGCCTCGACACGTCTGAAGCCTCAATATGAGCTGCTCACGACGCCGAAGGAGGACGAGCCTATCTTCCTGCCGATCGCGCTCATCACCGGCTTGGCGGGGGAGGCTTCGATGCTGCGTCGGGTTCGCGAAACCGGCGACGCCCTGGCTCTTCGGATGCTGATTGATCTGTATGGGCTGATCTCCCTGGATGCGACGCACGGCGTTCCACTTGAGCGGCTGCAAAGCGGCAAGGCACCGGATGGGCAGCACACGGCTCGGAAGATGGCTGAAGTCGGTGCACACGCAATTTGGGGAGTAACTCCCGGAGATAGGCTAGGCGCTCAAGGGGAATGGACCGAGCCGCACTACAACGGGAAGGCAAAGAGCGCTCCTTGGGACGCCTTCTGGTCCAGGCTTCACCTCCTGAAACAGATCGGCGCGATTTGGCACGATCCTTGGCTGTTCGATGGCGAAGACAACGATGCTGAGCCGATCATGCCCCTGGACGCTTCCGGCTTCTATTCGGTGGCTGACCCCACGGATGAAGCCAAGCTCACTCGTCTCGCCTTGGAGGCAGCTAGGGCACTGGTTGGGGACGAGCGCGAATACCTGTTCGACTCCGGCGCGGAGTTCTTCGTGCCCCTGGTCGCCCACCGTCGGACGCCCGCCTACCGCGAAGTCGTGCGGCTTCGGGTGGAAGCGGACACGCCAGGTCGCCGTTCCTCGTTTAAGAAGCGGCGCACCCTTGTCGAGCAGCTTACCTCCGGGTTTGACCAGCTTCGGGTGGATGCGATCGAAGGCCGCTACAATCGTCCAATGAAGCTGTCGCGCGCGCGCGAGCCGGTGCTGTGATTCAGATAGACGCCGCCGGCTTTATAGCTCTCTGCTTTGGTGCGGGCATTCTCATGACGGCAGGCAGCCGCCTAGTTTGGGCTTTTCGTCGCGACCCCAGAAGCACTGATGCAAAGCGCAGTGCTCTCCCTCCAGCGGAGTAAGCGATGGATGTCACATACATTGCTCCCGCGCACAGGGCGCGTGCTGAAAATAACTATTGACGCCGCTTAGGAGGGCCACGTTTGTGAACTTTACACACTACAATCTGGGCCATGTAGAGCGCGGAGCTGTGATCGAAGTCACGCTCCAAGGCAGTGCTGCCAACGTGCGGCTTATGAACGGCTCTGACTTCAACAGCTACAAAAATGGCCGACAACATCGATACGTTGGTGGTCTAATTAAGCAGTCGCCGTTTAGGATGACGGTTCCCTCATCTGGCACCTGGCACGTCACTGTCGATATGCAGGGACTGAGAGGGACAACGCGCTCATCAATTCGAACAATTCCTGCTGCTGCCATGCGGCCGCTGCCAACTGCCTCTGAGGCACCTTTGCGGAGCGTTCCCACTCTGGTGCGCAACGCTGATGACGATGATTTTCCGACCAGCGGCAACGTGGAGAATGAGACTTTCGACGTCTTCATTTCTCATGCTTCTGAGGACAAGGATGACGTTGTTCGCCCGCTTGCGAATGCACTCAAGGCTGGTGGCTTGAGCGTTTGGTATGACGAATTTGAACTTCGCATCGGTGATAGCCTACGTCGGAAGATCGATCGCGGCCTTGCTGGCAGTCGCTTTGGCGTCGTGGTGCTTTCCAAAAGCTTCTTCGGTCGAGGCTGGCCCGAGTACGAGTTAGACGGATTGGTCACGCGCGCCGTCTCGGGAGATCAGGTGCTGCTGCCAGTCTGGCACAATGTCAGCAAAAGTGAGGTGATGGGCTACTCTCCTTCACTGGCGGATCGTCTTGCGCGAAGCACCACCACTCACACGGTCGAAGAGATCGCTGCCGAAATCATTGATGTCATTCGCAATCCTGTGGAAGCGTAGTTCGCCCTACATTTTGCTTGCCAAGCGTCTGGGTTTTCCGCTGAACACCACCAGCCGCTCGGGCTCCGCCGCAAACCAAGCGTAGCTGCCCCATGCGAGGCTATCGACCGTCTTCTTGAACGGACCTGCACTCCGATCGAGGTAGGCGGTCACGAACGCTACGTGCTCCAACGGAAAACCGGCGTCGCTCACCAGCGCCTGCAGCGCCTCTTTCCGGCGCTCGTTCACCGGCCCGTCGGTCGCCACCACCTCCACGAACACCAGCAGCGGATGCTCCGGCTGCAGGTCCACCAGAATCATGTCGGGCAGGTTCTTGTCGGCTTGGATGGCGAGGCCGATCGATCGGGCCAAGTCGTCGTCGCGCGCGACCACCTTGTTGCCGCTCTCGCTCAGAAACACCACGGCGGGATCACCCAGGAAGGTCGGTGCGAACACCTCCACCACCGCCTTGGTGATGATCGAACTTGGCCCCGGCTTCATGGATCGGGTTTCGCCATTGGGGAAGGTGACCAGCACCTGATCCTTTGACGTTCCACCGCCACGCCGCACGATGGCGAGCCTGGCAAGCGCGCCTTTATTCAAACTGCTATTCTGCCATGCAGTGATGCGGGCCTGCAGCCCCTCACCACTGAGGCTGGGGTCGAACAGCTCGGCGAAGCTCCTGGTGAGCGCATAGCGCGGCTTGCTGGACGTGGTGGCCAAGTCGGTGCGCTCCGTCACCGCGCCGATCGCCACCAACCCTTCGCGCAGCGTCTCGTCACGGATCGGCTCGCGCGTGTTGTCTTGGTACCAGCGCGCGCCGTCGATGTGGCTGCCGCCGCGCAACACACCAGTGGCGTAGGCAGTCCGCTCGGCGTCGTTCGTCTTGGCCGCCTGCTCGTCGGTCATGCGGTAAATGTGCTTGGGTCCAAGGAAGGTGCCGCTGCCTTCGACAGCGCCGATGTAGAGCGCCACGAACACGCTGCTCGCCGCCAGCATCCGGGTCACATAGGAGCGGTTGGGCGACCCTTCGGGGAAAATGGCCTGCAGCCGCTCGTGCACCTCGTCGCGCGTCGCCAATGCCATCATGGCGCGGGCTGTCCGTACAGCCGCGCCAGCTCAGCTTCGATCTCCGTCCGGCACGCGCCTCGGCCGACAAGCCGCTCCACCTTCCTCATGGCGGCAGGAGAGGGGAGGGGTAGCGCCTCCATCTCGAACGCCGACACCGCGACGCTGCCGTTGATGCAGCGGAACAGCTGATCGACCACCTGGCTATTTAGGACGGCCGCCACCGCTGCAGGGGTAACGGCAGGGCGCGCGCTCGGCCGCACCATGTTGAGGTGGTTCTCCACCACCACGCCGCCGTGCTCCTCGATGAACTCCGCTGGCAGCTCGGCGGCGATCAACCGGCGCGCCTGCTCCTTGGCGGTTGTGCGCTGCACCAGCACGCACGCTTCTTCGACGAGCAGCCACCCGTCGTCAGGCTCCATCTTGAAGTAGGGCGCGTGCCCCCGCCGCTCGGCGCGATAGGCGAACTGCCCCGCCGACGTGACGGACTCCGCCCAAATAAGCGGGTGGACGCACCGTCCGGGCCGCTGGCGCATCTGATCCTTGAAGCGGTTCCACACCAGCGGCCCCGTGGACACGCTGTAGCCCCAATCCGTCAGTCGCGCCGGCATGGTCTCGGCGGCCGCGATCAAGGCGCTGTGGCGCGGCTCGCGCGGCGCTAGCCAAGGCTGCGACGCGGGTGAGGGTAATCCTATGGTGCCGTTGTGGATGACGTGCGCCTCGCGCTCGTTCGTCACCTGGACGTAGTGGACCTGCGCGCGCGCCGCCTTCGCGCCCTTGCGGTAGGTGGCGAGAAGTGTCTCCTGTAGCACGTCCTCGAACACGCCTCGCCGCGCTTGGACGAAGTCGATCGCGGTGGGAGGGGCCTCTTCGGCCATCATGCCGCGCAACGCCGAATAATAGTGCCCGCTGAGAACGCTGGTGGGCGTCAAATAAGCGATGGTGCCACCGCGCTTCGTCCACCGCACCGCGATGTCAGTGAACACACCGTAGAGATTGGCGTGGCCGTAGAGGCTTCGGGCGAAGCGCCGGCGCTGCTCCGGGGTGAGTGGCACCCGGCCATAGGGCGGGTTGCCGACCACCAGGTCGAAGCGAGCGCGCGGCGGCTCCTCCAGCGTGTCCACCACCCGAACGATGGTGGGGGCCGCGCGACCTGCAGCCCTCGTCACGTCCGCCAGCAGCAGCTCCACCGCGTTCTGTCCAAAGCCGGCGGCGTAGGGATCCAGCTCAAACCCTTGCAGCCGGGTGCCGATCTGGCTGAGCACGAACGCCGGCTCCGCTGTCGAGAGGGCTGCGGTCATCCGCTCGGCTGCAGGCAGTAGAAACGCGCCTCCGCCGCTCGCCGGGTCCAGGACCCGCGCCGTGCGCCAGTCCACCCCCTGCTCCTCGGCAAGGTTCAGCAGCCGATTGGCGAGCGCCGGCGGAGTGTAGAACGCCCCCAAGGCGCTGCGCTCGCGCGACGCCAGCAGCGCCGTGTAGAGGCCCGTCAGAAAATAGGCGGCTTCGCTGAGCGGGAGCGGGGCGGCCTCCCGCCCGATCGCCTGCGCCAGATCGGCAACGGCGGTGTCGAGGGTGCCGTAGGGCTGGGCGAAGGGCGGGCTGAGCTGGGCATGTGGCCGGGCTTCCGATCGGTAGACGTCGATCGCGACGCGGGTGAAGAGCGCCGCCAAGTCGCGCCGGCGGGGCTCGGGGAGCGTGTCTGCCCAGCTGCGTGCCAGTTGGCGCGCCCGCGCCAGCTCGTAGCGGGAGACCTCCAGGGCTGCAGGTTCGGTGTGCGAATGTGACGGAGAGAGGTTCAAGCGGGACCCGCCCAAAAGAGATATGAAGCCGGCACCAGGAACGGATTTTCTATGGTCAAGCACGATAGCCGACCGGCTCGAAGCCTTCCGTTCGGACATGAAAGACGAGCATGGCTTCTCGGCCGGTATCCTTCACGGTTCTAACCGAAGGGTGGCACAGGTGATCGCGGTCTTTGTAGCCGATGCTGAAGCTTCGGCCGCTTTTGCTGACACTCACAAGGGCGTCGGAGCCGTCATCTGCCACACCACGCCAGTGTCCCAGCCTCTCCATCCGCCGTCGAGCCATTTGCGACCTCCCCATCTCGTCCGATTCTCCGTGTACGAGAACATTGAAGGAACATCCATCTTCAAGCGGTGCCTGGCTCACCGTCGCTAACTTCTCCATCCTCGGAACGCAACGTGTTCCCTAGCGCTTGGGTTTTTGCTAAGGTTGGCTGTGCCCACGGTTCTGCGCTTTGATGGCCTTCGCGTCGTAATCTGGCCAAACGACCACAGGCCAGCTCACGTCCATGTCATGGGTGCGGACGGAGAGGCGGTGTTCAATCTGCGCTGCCCCAATGGGCCGCCGGAGCTGCGTGAGAACTATGGGTTCCGGTTGACCGATCTGAACCGGATAGAGGTCGCTCTCGTGGCGGCGCTGGCCGATTTATGTTCAAGGTGGAGTGGGATACATGGCGATTACTGAAGCGGAGCTAAGGCAGGCGGAGGATCGAATGGCGGCAGTGCGAGATGGCGGCCACGCCGTATCGGCCCGCTACGATCGTCACCGCAAGCGTGTGATTGTCGCTCTGGATACGGGGGTCGAAGTGACTTTTCCGTCACAGCTGGCTGAAGGGCTCTCGGACGCCTCTCCCGATGATCTCGCCGATATCGAGGTTAGCCCTGCCGGTCTCGGTCTCCATTGGCCGAAGCTCGATGCCGACCTCTACGTTCCCGCCCTCTTGCAAGGCGTGCTCGGGTCCAAGACCTGGATGGCTCGTCAGTTGGGTGCGGAAGGTGGCCGCTCGCGCACTCATGCCAAGGCAGCTGCGGCACGTGAGAATGGGCGCAAGGGTGGTCGGCCGAAGAAAGTCGCCGCTACAGCTTAGAATGGTGCGCGTGCATGTTGCTACACCGCTTTAACCGATCTGCCTTACAAAAGGTGGGTTTTGGGTTTTGTTAGAAGAACGATCTAAGATGGATAGCCCAGTCTCTAACCGTTTCGGCAACGATGTTTGTCGTTGTCATGATCTCGGCCTGGTGAGCGACAGTGTATTGCAGTAGCAAAGCGCCCACCCCCGTGATCGCCCCCTTAACAAGCAACGTGGGGGCCTCCTTCACCCGCTCTCTTACCCACGTTAAAAATCGCGTGAAGCGGCCCTCAGCCTTTGCGATGACCTCCTCATCTGCGTCGCTTAGAGGGTCCGGTTTTACCAGCTCCGCTTTGACCTCCGCGATGCTTTCCAGCACGTCATCAAACGTCAGAGGGTCGTCTTCATCCGAAGGCGGATTGTTATGCCCAATGCCGGCAACGCCACCCGGCCTTTGCAAGGCGAGCATCTCTGTTACGTGGCCGGTCAGTGTGTCGAGCTGCGCCGATAGCTGCTTTAGCCGTTCGTCTAACGGGGCTGCTGGCGGCTCTTCTAAATCGTCTGGCGGCAGCACGCGGTGGCCTGCCGGTGCCCAATACGGACCGTCAGCATCAATCTGACCGATCGCCTCGGTATGCTCTTCCTCAGTAGCTTCGGGGAAGTGATCGAAAATGTAATCGGAGGCCTCGTGCGGCCCGCCCCAAATGTATTGGTAGCCGCCCTCGCGGCCATCGTATGGGGTTTCCTCGGCTGGGTTCTCAAAATTCTCGAAAAACCAAGCGATCATGGCGTCAACACGATCTTCGGAGTCCACACTTTCGAGCGACGGAGCCGCAGTAAGTGGCGCAAGCTGCGGCTCGCGGCTCATGAAATCCTCATCCATCATCCTGTGACCTGACCCGCCCGATGCTCGCGCAACACCCGCTGCACGGTCGATCGCGACACCCCGAATAAGTGCGCCAGCTGCGCGGGCGATCCTTCCTCGGCATCCGATTTGGCGATGATCTCCTGGCGCTGGTGCGCGTTCAAGCTCGGCCGCCGGCCAAGGCGTATGCCGGCGCGCCGCGCGTGCTCCAGGCCGTGCAGGGTGCGTTCGCGGATGATCTCGCGCTCGAACTCGGCGAAGGCTCCCAGCATCTGGGTCATGAGCCGTCCCGGCGCGGTGGTGGTGTCGATCGCCTCGGTGATCGACCGGAACCCCGCGCCTTTGGCGGTAATGGCCTCCAGCGTGAACAGTAGGTCGCGGAGCGAGCGCGACAGGCGATCGAGCTTCCACACCACCAGCACGTCTCCGTGGCTCAAGCCGTCGATCGCGGCCGCCAGCACCGGGCGATCGGATTTGGCCCCGGACGCCTCCTCCTGGTGGATCACGTCGCACCCCGCTTCGATCAGCGCGTGGCGCTGGGCGTCCACGTCCTGGGAGTCCCCTCGGGACACGCGGGCATAGCCGATTTGCACCCTTTAGCTTTGACACGGGTTTGTGACACTCCGCAAGGCGCGGAAAAGCGTGGGTGGCGTGGTGGTGTCACAACCGACCGGTTGTGACACCGTGGTGGGTCTGGCTAGGCTCGGATCGATCGGCATGGTAGATCGTCACTGGGGAGACTGCATCCATGCAAGGGCGGCGCGCTTACTCGGTCTGGCTCGGGTCGGCGCTGCTGACGATTACGGCCTTGTTCCACTTCACCGGGTATTTCGAAATACCTGCTCCGCAACCTGGTTTGGGTTCGCCGTCTTTTTTTGACGCCACACTGAAGCCGCTTTGGATATTCGCCAGTTTGCACTGGCTACTTACTGCGG
This sequence comes from Novosphingopyxis sp., assembly GCF_965218915.1. GTDB lineage: Bacteria > Pseudomonadota > Alphaproteobacteria > Sphingomonadales > Sphingomonadaceae > Novosphingopyxis. Next base: position 26,174 of record NZ_OZ244710.1, read on the forward strand.
CGATATGTCTTTTAATTGCAAGGGGCGAGCCGAGCGTTGCTCAAATCATATTGCTCGTCTGTGCTGGAGTCTTAATCCTAGACGCGATTCTACTTTATATCTTCATTGGCCCATTTATTGGCGAGGCTCTTCTGACGGCTGCGGCGCTGATGTTCGTGGTAGGTGCCTACAAGGTTCACGCCGGCGTCAAAACCGAACGGTTCTGACGCACTCCCGCCTCGTCAGCTCGGAAGCTGCAACATCTGTTCTCGTCTTCGGTAGACCGTGCCATGCTGCTGCCGGGGAGGATCAACATGTCTGCCGCAGCCACGTCATTCCAAAGGTCGCTGGTCGTTGCCGGTGCGATCTTGTTTCTGCTGGGCCTGCTCCAAGGGGCGGCGGTCCAGTCGTTCGCCAATCCTAGAATGGCGCTGTCGGCCCATTTGACGGCCGTGCAAAGCGGTCTGGCGCTCATGATCGTCGGAGTGATCTGGCCTGCTGTTTCGTTGAACGCCTTGCTTCTCAAGATCGCCCGATGGACCATCATCATTGGAATGTATGGCCTTTGGCTAGGACTGACGCTGTCAGCCGCATCTGGTGCCAGCGATGCACTGCCCATCGCTGGCGCGGGTTACAGCGCGAACCGGCTCTCTGAAGTGGCCGTATCGGCGACCGTTCTTGTCTCCAGCGGGCTCATGACGCTGGGCTGGCTGCTGTTCGTCGTCGGCCTGATCCGTCGTCATGTGGGCGGCGGAAAACCCGAACGATTGTGACACCGGCAGATGATGTAGCCGAGCAGGTAAAGTTAAGGCCGTCGATCCGGCGAACTCAAGATTTTGGTGGAGAAGTAGGCCTGCAAGTTCTGCGTGGGGGTGTCGGGGAAGTGGTCTCCGGTCTCTTCAATCTCTGCTACTCTATCGAGGCGGAACGCGCGAAAGTCAGCGCGGAGTTCGCACCATCCAGCGAACAACCATCCCTCCGTAAAGGCCCAGATGGCGAGCGGCCACACGCGGCGTTCCGACAGGTCTCCCGCTGCATCGGTGTATTGCAGCCGTAGCACCCTTGCCTCTCGAACCGCGCGGCGCACGACCTTCAAGAAAGGGGCTGCGGGTCCGTCTCGCCTGCTCGCGAACAGCGGCGCATCCTCAAGCGCGCGTCTGTCCGGCTCCGGTAGCGACGATTGGAGCTTCGCTCGCACCTCGCGGGCGGCTTGGGAGAGCGACGTGTCACCCGCCACCTGAACGAAAGACAATCCCATCGCCAGCGCGTCCAGCTGTTCGTAGGTGAAGGTCATTGCCGGCAGGTCGAAGCCGGGTCGCAGCAGGTAGCCGACCCCCGCCTCCCCTTCGATCGGCAGACCGGAACCCTGAAGATGGGCGATGTCACGGTACACGGTGCGCACGCTGACCTCGAAGTAGGCGGCAAGGTCCTGTGCGCGGCTGATGTCGCGCGTGCGCAGTTCGTTCACTAAGCTGAACAAGCGTTCGGCACGACGCATGACACCTCTCCTGACGCCACGCTGTCAGGAGCGTAGCGTTAGCGTCAAGTCGAAAGGAGCGCCGACATGAAGCCGCCCACAATCTTCGACGATCTGCCACTCCCGCCCGCCGCTCAGCTGCTGGGCTGGAGTCTCGTGGCCCTCGATCCGCAAGCCGGGACGATTGAGGTCGAGTTCGACGCAAAAGCAGCCTTCACCAACCCGTCCGGTCATGTCCAAGGTGGCTTCCTGGCCGCGATGCTCGACGACACTCTCGGACCCGCAGCCTTCGCCATGACGGGCGGCAAGCGGACGACGACGACGATCGACCTTCACCTCCATTTTGTGCGCCCCGTTCAGCCGGGGCGTGTCACGACGCGAGGTCGGGTGGTGAACCTTGGTGCCAGGATCGCCTTCCTTGAAGGCGAACTCTTCGGCCCTGACGGCCGACTGGCAGCCACCGCGTCGGCAAGCGCCATGCTGGTGGACTACGGGTCTGGTTGACGCTCGCTGGCAATCGACCGGAACGATGTGAATTTGGGTTCTTCCGCTAGGAAGGAAAGCAGCGTCGTCAGGTCGCCGGCTTCAACACGCCACGCCATATAGGCTTGCTGAGCCTCGGCCGACTCCCACACCTCATAAAAGTG
>NZ_OZ244711.1:0-87844 GCF_965218915.1 Novosphingopyxis sp.
CAAGTTCTACAATGCGGCCAGTCGGAATCGCGGATGCCGCCGGACAGGACAGCGCGAACTGCGCCACCAGGGTGAGAGACAACGCACTCATGCCAGCCGTCGCAGAGGCGGTGGCGAAGCGGAAGCGTTGGCGAAAGGTAACCTCATCGCAGCTCTCCAGCATATAAGCCAGAGAGCATCTAGAACTCTTATTTAGCCTCAATCAAGAGATTTGTATAATCTCCAGCTTATGCGTCTTAGGCGGGGTGCTGGCTATCTCGCTCCGGGGTTCTCCCCGGAATGATGGCCTGAAGTTGGCGCAGGAGTTCAGCCAATTGTTCGCCCTCCTGTGCCGCCCGGCGGACGAGATCGCCCATGTGGTTGAACAGTCCAAGATCGAATGCGGTGGCGAGTTCTCCCTCCAGCAACAGCGTCATGGGATGGGTCCCCAGGACGGCACTGATCCGCGCCAGTGACTTGAGCGTGAGGTTCTCCCCAGCCTCAACGGCAACGATGTAAGGTTGCTTGGCGCCAATGGAGCTGGCCAAATCGGATTGTTTCAGCCCGGCCCGGCGGCGCGCTGCTCGTATTCGCTCACCGACCAGCTTGAGAAATGGGTCGTAAGCGCCCTCGGTCTCGTCCGCTATCGCATCCTCTCCCGCCATCGAAACCGCTCCGCCCATGCCACGGCGCAGTTCGCCATCCGCGGAGCGTCGGACAGGCGATTCGGCCGGTGCCGTCGATAACGGCCCAATCATGATATTGTGTCTAGCGGAGATTGAGCCCTCCGACCCTCAAGTCACTCCGGCGTTGCAACCCAACAAGGGGTCAACGCCATAGGACGGGCAGGATAGCACAGTTCGCAGCGCAAACCATTGATCAATAATGGAAACTTACAGAGTCGTTGCGACTTTATCCTGAATCGATACCTCTGTCCCGGTTGAACTTCAGTCTGTTTGGGCAGAGTAGCTCCTAACGAAATCAAGGAACTGCACGCCCTCGCGCCGAGCCAGTTCAATTGGGATAGGCGCTGCCGGGCAAGTGTGCACAGTCCGTTCCACAAACCGTGCTATCCTGCCCGTCCTATAGCGTGACCCCAACAAGCCTGATCACACGCGCTGGCTGAAAAGACGCTCCAAATCGTCCAGGAAAGCTATCGTGACGGAGACCGCCTCCTCGTTGTCAGCGCAAATTTCCAGCAGCATTCCCTTCACGACCGGCGCCTTGGCCATCAGGCCGCCGCTGGTGTGGGCGGGTTTTCGCACGGTCCGTCGAACCGCCGCGAGCCAGCTCCGCCTTGATGTGGTGACCCAATCCCGAACCTCACGGATTCGGCTATCCGCCGCCGGTGCGATCTCGACTTCCTCGAGAGTGTGGCACCCTTCGACATAGCTCGCGTGGAGCGCGCAGCACTCAGCGCAATCTGCACTCAGCGCCTCGTCGCCGAGATTACGGCTGAACATCACGTGTCTCTGCGAGGCCGTTCGCGATGTCGTGCAGCTGGTGGACCACGACGTTCTCTCCGCCGAAATCTGCTTTTGAGGATACCTCTATATGACAGAGGAATCCCATTCCGGGTTGTCACGTCAAGCAGAAATTCACTAGGCTTATCGGATCTCGACCTTGTAGTGGAAATCCCATCCGGGACCTCGCGAACAGCGCCACTCGATTGGCCGGTCGTCGTAGCCGAACGCGAGGCGGGCAATATTGACCACCGGTGTGCCCGTCTCGAGGCCGAGCAGCTCGGCCTCTGCCACGCCTGCCGTTCCGATCGTGATTGTTTCCTCGGCCCGGGCAACGATCTCGCCGCAGAGGGCTTCGTAAATCGGATAGAGTAGCTGCGGCTCGTTGTCCTTCATCGTGAGGATCGGGCCGAATCGCTTCGCGTCGAGCCAGATGTCCTCAATGAGAACCGGCTTCTCCTCATAAGTGCGCAGCCGGACCAGGTGGATGACCTTCGTTCCCTTATTCACGCGGAGCGCCTCGGCGACTTCGTTTGGTCCCAGGATCTTTTCTCGCTTCAGGATACGGCTGCTCGGGGACCGTCGGTCGCCGGCGCTACCATAGTAGCGGATGAACCGGACCACCGCGGTTTCGAAACGAGGCCGCCTTACGAACGTGCCGCTGCCTTGAACGCGCTCGATTAGAGAATCGCTGACCAGGAGGTCCAGCGCCTTCCTGGCCGTGCCGATCGCAACCTCGTATCGAGCTGCGATTTCCGCCTCGGTCGGAATTGGCTCGCCGGGGTGCCATGTGTTGCGCGCGATCTCGGCCGCGAGCTGGTCGCGTAACCTGCGATAGATGGGACGCCGATCTCCGATCTCGCTCATAGGTTTGCAATGTGCCGCGAGGGACCGGAGTCGGTGAAGTCGATGCTATCGTCCGCCGCCGATATGCATGCTGCGCGATCGGCGGAATGCCAGACAGCGCCAGCACGTGATAATGATCTTACAACGAAGCGTGTCTCGTGCGAACGACCCAAAGGTCAGCTCTGCCCTATACCTGGCCGCCGGCGTTTCCAGGCAGGGCTGATGTCCCGTCTCAGCACCGGCTTGTAAAGTGTAGCGAACGCTTCATCGACAGCCATCACTGCCCGGCGGATGTCTGCGATCGTCACAGTCTCGACGGTCGTCTTAATGCTGCCCCTGGCGCTTCCCAGGGCACTCGATCTTGCTATCTTTCATTGCGGTCGTCGCGCCAACTTGCTCACATTCCCATCTGCTTCATGACGATGGCTGTGAGAACGCCATAGGCCAGCTGCTTCACAGGCTCTGCCACCATGCCAAACACCTTTCGGAAGACTGGCTTGGCAGCAGCCATGTCCCCTTTGTTCGCCGCACTAACCATCTTCACTAAATCAGCCCTGGTTGATTCATCGACAGACTTTCCCGCCTGTCCCAGAAGCTCGGCCAAATATCGCGCCGAATCTGCTTCGTTGCTAACGTCAAAATTGATCTGCTGCGAAACCTGCTCACCCACGCCGATCGGAGACTGGTAGAAATTGCCGCCGGAGATATGGACGTTCTGCTTTGGCTGACTGGATTTGGCTTTCAGCTGGTTTCCTGCCATTCGGTATCCTTCTTCCTTGAGATAGATGTATTCGCGTTTACTGAAGAAAGCGATGATAATAGCCGATGAATTAGGCGGGTTATCGTACATCTCCATAGGACCCGTTCCCACAAGCTTGCGGTCCTCCAGTTCTTTGAGGGCTAAATCGTAATCCACGCGGGACACTGCTTCGCTGCCTAGGACTTCTGTCTGAAGCTGCTGCATGTTGAGGCCGACATAGCCCTTGCTTAGATCGGCTGCGCTTCGGCTTTGCTCGATGAACTCCGTCTTCAATGCTATAAGAATTTCCTGAGCTACGCCACTAATTGGCCCTGACGGCTTCGCCGGCCCCGACCTTCTCGCCATGCTACATTCCTCCATCCATTTGCCGGTTGCCGCCAAAAAATCCGACACGTCGCCATGCACCACGTCGGAACCTTGCGTCACGCTGACTTGCGACCTGCTTTCTTTCATGGTTGCAATCAGCCTGCTCTTACGCCGACCGCCTCACGGATTAAGCGACGTATGATAAAAATGCTTTCGAGCAACCCAACGGAAACCTTCATGCTTGGTGATCGCGGCAATTTCGATGGGGCCGCCAACCGTCTTTGCGCGACTGATTGAAAATTTGGAAAATCCCACAGTTGTCTCGACGAGATACCGGGCGAGATCAATCGCGTCCTGAATCGGCATCGCGGGCATGACAAGGGGAGCCACTAAGTCTGGCGTTATCGCTGTTATCAGTGCCAATGCCCTGTCGTGATCCGCGCCATGTTTCACCGCATTCGGCAGGACGGCGGATGTCCGGCCCAATATCAGGCGGTCAAGGGCCTCCTCTTCCCCCGCCCAACGCGGGCCGCAATCTGTTGCCCCTTGCAGCATCATCGGGTCCGGACAGTCCCTACCGTTGATTGAGATGCTCCAAACTTCCGGCAGGGAACGGTCGGAGGAATAACCAAAGACCCAGTAGGTAAGCCATACCTTAACGTCAGCAGCGTGAACCATCTCTAGCAGGAAAGAGCGGGCTTTATCGGCAACGCTTTTGATCGTGTAATTTGTTCTGTCGAGTTTCCAATCCAGGTCATCACCAAGAAGCCGTTGGCGCAGGTCTTTGGACAGCGTTGAAATGGAGGCTGTCCCAATATTCCCTGAGCCACACGTCATGCCCCCTATAGGCAGTCCCTTATACAGATTGAATATCTTGTTAGCATTGTCGTAGCTCTGAACGAACTTATCGTCGTTTCGGAAGAACGAGGTCGTGCTGTCAGATGCAACAACCAACCCGTCGTTGATCTTTACGCCGACGATTATCGTCATTCAGCTTCTATATCAGCTATCAGCAAGCCAGTGCCCCGACGCAGCCCGCTATCCCTCTTTACGGCTTGCGCCATTTATCCGGATGGCCGACTGACGTATTTCGTACCCGCTCTACCAACACCGTTGCGTTTGGATCAAGTTGGTTGGCGCGTTCGATCGCTTCGGCCTGTGTAGGCTCGACCGCGCTCGCGCGCTGTGCCCCAGGTCGCCGCACGGCGTAATCACCTTCTTGGCGCTGCTCGATGAAAAACTCTTTCCTGTCCGTCATTATCCCCTCGCGAACACATGCCTCCAAGAATGGGACGGAGGCGATCGTTCACGGTACGTGCCCTTTCCCGAGTCGGACAAGGCATCCGTCATGCCAGATCCTCAGAAAGGAATATTATCATCCATGTCCGCTGCGCCCGTTTCTCCGTCGGTGACGACTGAATCGAGCTGGGGAATGACGATGGAGTGCAGATAGTCGGAAACGGTCATGCCGTTCGCCTTGGCCCGCCGCTCGATCTGACGGGCCTGATCCTCAAAAAACCAGACGGTGAAGGATCGGCCAGCCATACGGTCAACCCCTCGGTCACAGCAAACCGGGCTGGTGGGGCTGGGCGGCGTTTTCGGGCCTGACGGGCAAAGCGTCGATCTCCGCGGCCGCGCCTCCTCGGCAAGCCGAAGATCAAAGGCGGCTTGCAGGTTCAGCCAGAACTCGGCCGACGTGCGAAACCAGTGGCCGAGTCGCAGGGCGGTGTCGCCCGGGATTGCCTGCTTGCCGTTGATGATCTGCGACACGCGGCCGGCGCGCGGGAACAGCAAGCCGCTCGATCCCAATGGGCGCATGGACCCCGACGCGACCGATCGCGTGGTGCGGAAATATGCGGCGCAGATCGGGCTTGCGCGCGGCTACTCGGCGCATTCGATGCGGGCGACCTTCATCACGACGGCGTTGGAGACTGGCGCGCAGCTCGAAGACGTGCAGAAAGCGGCGGGGCATCGCGATCCGAGCACGACGAAGCTGTATGATCGCCGGAGATATATCTCGAGAAGGCTGCAAGCTTTTTGCAATGTATTGATTTAAGCAGCGTTATGCAGCCCTAGGCTCTCGACGCGAGGCGTAGAGTACGGGTCGCATAGGAGACCAGTTCCTGATCGTTGATTGCTTCTGTCTCGTAAGCAGGGTTCGTGTCGTGGTGAAATCGATTGGCGTAATCGAGAAGGGACCTGACCTCACCTATGTCGGCCGACTTGAGTATCTGATTGGGTGAACCCGCCCGCTGCTGGCACACGCCGATGAACGATCCCAGCAACGTGCCCGGCGGGAACGCCGCCGGATAGGCGACACGCATGAACGCTTCGAGAATGGGACGAAGGTCAGCTGCGACTTGACGTTCGGTTGCTCGATTGCTGGCCTGGATATAAGCAGAAACACGCTCATGCCGGCGGTCGTGCTCGGTGATGCTGTCCTGCCGGACGTCCCAGGCCTCCAATGTCGATCCGGCTCCCTCCCGCCTGACGAGCATGGCAGATCGCGCCACCCTGTCGGCTCCGTCCCACAAGGCGCAGAGGAACGGCTTAGAATGCGAGAGCACCAAAAGCTGGCTCACGCGGTCCTGCATAGCCCGCAACTCTTGCACCGTCGTCAAAGACCGGTGTTCGTCGAGACTTGTCATTGGATCGTCGATCACGACGATTTTCTGCGCAAGATTTGGGCACTGATCGAGAGAGGCGAAGAAAAACGCGAGCGCCAAGGTGTTGCGGTCGCCGGCACTCAGCGTGTTGCGGAACGAGGGTCCCGAAGCTGCCGTCAATGATACCGGGATGTTGTTGATAAGGACATTGTAAGTGCACGCCGAACCGCCACGGTTATTGACGGAGCTTACGGAGGACAGCTGGAAGCCGGCATTGAATTTCAGCAGGTAGGCGTTGATCGCCACCTCATAGGCCGGGAAGATGCTCTGACGGTAATTGTCGAGCGCTTCCCGCGTATCGGTCCGCAGCCTTTCCGTTTCCGTCTTCGACGCCTTCTCCGTCAGATAGGCCTGGCAACTCGCGGCGATGGGCTCGCTATGACGAGCCTTCACCGCTTTCAGCCTGACGAGGCTGCCGTCCAGAGTGGCGACGTTGGCGCCCGCGGCCCGCTCTTTCACCAGCGCGATGGCCGCGTTGCACGCCTGCAGCAAGGCGAAACGTGTGGCGATGGCCTCATGCTCGGCCCGGTAGGCGTCTACGAGCTCCAAGGTCTCGGGTGGCAACGCCGACGCTTCGAGCGGAGCCGATGCCTTCGAGCGCAGTGTCACCAGCACGGCTTCTCGCGCCGCGGACCATGTGCGCAGAAACGCCGCAGTGTCGACCTCCGCATCCGGGATGTCGGTGAACTCCTTCCAGAAACTCCGGGTCTCTACCGCGACCCGAACCGTCCGCTCGAAAGCTGCGGGAATGTCGCCGCCATGCGCTTTGCTGATCTCGCGACCGACATCGTTGATCGTTGCTTTCAGCGTCTCATAGGCGGCGCTAAAATAGGCTTGGTAGTGTCGGATCAGCGGTGAACCGTCCAAATCCTGTGCGCAGAACGGACAAGTGTCGTGTCCCTGGTTTTCCGATGCGCCGGCAATGCGTCCCATACCGTCGCCCACCCAGGCCTCGCCTCCCGAGCCGAGCCTTTGCAAATGCGCCCTCACTCGTGCCGCAGCGCGCGTCTCAAGATCGGCGAGCGTGCGGCTCAGCACAGCATTGGTGGCCGCAACGTCGAAGTCGGGTAGCGCCAGGGGCGCGAATCCCGCCCGCTGTCTGATCGCGTCGGATGCCCGAGCGGCTGACAGCTGACGTTCGATCTCGGTTATCAGGGCATCGATATTGGAAGGAACGGGCAGCGCACAGAATGCCTCGGCGGACAGGCTTCCGCGGGTAGCCGCCGGAATGTTCGCTTCCAGGAGCTTCAATGCGCGGTTGTGCTGTTCGATGCGAGCGACGTGGCCTTGCAGCGCCGTATTGAGAGCTACACCTTGAGCGCCGAGGATCAGCTCATGCAGCTTCTGCCGGTGCTCGACTTCGACCTCGATGCCGGAACAGATATTCGTGGCGACAAACGCATCGTCGAACACCACTACATCCGGCAGCGCAGCGGACCAGGTGCCGTTCTGATAGACCACGCGGCTGCCTGCCATGCCGAGCACGACATGGGGTAAATGCTGCGCTCCAAGACGTTGCCGTTCCGAGACGTGATGCGGCTCGTTCGTGCCGGCCGAGCGGAGAATCGCCGCCAGCGTCGTCTTGCCTCGGCCATTCTCGGCATAGATTAACGCGAGCTTCGCCAGTGGAAGCTGCGCGCCGGCATCGACAGAATCGAACTGCCCGATATTTCGCAGTAGCTGCAGGTGCTTAAGCGTCATTTCCTACACTGTCCAAAACCCGCCGGGCGCGCTCACCTATCGGCGGCTACATGGCTTCTTCGACAAGGCTGGGAAAGGGGGCGACTTCCAGCATCGAGTTCAGCGTCGAGAGGGTGAAGACCCGGCCGTCGGTGTCGCGCACCACCGGCCCGAGCGCATCGTTGATCCTGGTCCAGCCGATGCCACTCAGGACAGCGATCAGCGGCACACCTCCAAGCCGGATGGACTCGTCACGCAAGCGGTTAAATCGAAGCGCCTTGTCCCTGGCCGTGCCGCCGTTATTTGTTCCCTTGCACTCCAGCATCGCTTTCAGACTATCGTCGCGGCGATCGAACACCACGAAATCAGGAGCCGGCGTCACGCGCACCTCGAACCGAGCGGCAATGTCCGCCTGATTGTGGCTGCCCGTGCGGACGAAGCCTATCCCATGCTCGGTGAACAGGGTTTCCACCGCGTCCTCGATGAGATCGCCCCGGCGGGCAGACGTGGCGTCGAGCACTTGCCGAAACGCACCGCCGTAATGGCGCTGGTGCAGGAAAACCTTCAAGGGAACCCCTCCGGCCGCGAATTTGCGGACGCTCTCCCATCCATTCGCCGTATCGGGCTTGTCCTGCTTGCTGCGCAGGCCGGGGGGAGCTTCGCCGAACAGATCGCCGTTCATCACTTCGACGATGGTACGCGCCGCGACAACCGCCTGCCGAGCCGCGCGAGACGTTGGTGCTGCGGCCGGGTGCGGCTCGGCGACGCTCGGCACGCGCTCCATCGTGTCGATCTGCGACGATGATAGAGGCTGGAGTTCGGCCGGACCCCCGGCCAGAACCGAGGAGTGGGCGAATTCCTCCTTCGTCAGGCCGAGCAAGGTGCGGAATACGAGAAGCGTGCCGGGGTACCGGCTGATGGCATCGACCAGATCCGCTTCCGCTACCCGCGTAAATCCGGCTGTCAGCCGATCCGCCGCCTCGTAGGCTTGGAAAAAATGCGCAGGTTCATAGAACGGCGCTTCGTGTATGTAGGCGAAATCGGGAGCCAGATGCGGCATGTACAATGCCCGAGCGATGGCCGCGTAGATGGTGCCATGCTCTCCCGTGCCGTGCCGTTGCGGGACGAGCCTGATCTGATGAATCCGCTTCGCCCAGGTGTCCGCTTCGAGAATGGCCGAGATCGTGCTGTCGATCGTCACGATCAGCCCAGCCCGGCATTGACCAGTTGTCCCGGAATATCGTCGGCCACATCCGCGGCGATCCGTCGCAGCGCGTCTTCGACAAACCGTTCATGGATTTCGAATCCGCCGGCAAGACGGCCGAGCCGTCGGGCGACGACGATCGTCGTCGCCCCGCCCGCGAAGGGATCGATGACGATCCCCCCCTTTGGGGTCGCTGCCTTAATGAAGAATTCAGCGAGCCCTTCCGGCATCGCGGCGGTATGCGCGACACCTCGATGCTGATTGTAGGTCTGCGAGACGCTGACGACATTGCCAGGGTCCGCGCCGCCGAGCAGGTACGTCTTGGTCCGGTCGCGGCCGAAGCCGGCCTCGGTGCTACGGCGGCCGGCCGTGTCCCGCTTGCGTCGCGCGATCTCGGCTTCATCTGCCTTGTATGGAACCCGGATGGCGTCGAGATCAAAATAGGGCTTGGGCCCGCGTGTGAAGTGGTAGACGTATTCAAAACTGTCTTTCGTGCGCGGACCGAACTTGCCCGGCACCCCATTGGGTTTCGCCCATATGTATGTCTCGATCCAGCGCCATCCCATGTTCTGTAGGGCGAGAACCAGGTGATAGACGTAAGGGTGCCGCTGACCCTTCAAAGGCCCGTCTTTGGCAACCCTGTTTTTGATGTTGAGGATTAGGCTGCCGCTTGGTTTCGCTGCCTCATACATGCTGCGGGCGAAGGGCAGGAACCACTCGACATACCTGTCCGGGTGTATGCGGCTATACGCTCGCGCATCGGCGTAGGGCGGGCTCGTGAAAAAGAGATCGACGCTCTCACGTGCCAACTGTTGGAGTAGAAGTTCCGCATCGCCATGCAAGACGCCCTCGGCGAGGCTTCTGCGCAAGATGTCGGTGCCTCTCCCTCCGGTGACGATCGAGCCTTGATCGACCAGATCGCCGGCATCGCGCACTAGGTGCAGCTTGGGCGTTCTCGGCATATCCGACTATTGTCCTGCCCAAAGGGTTCGGCCCGTGTGGTTTCTCTGAATCATGAACCCCCTTCCCCATCCATCCGCTTTCGCTAGCTTACGATCCCGCGCCGCTCCTAGCGCCAAGATTGGACACCAGATTGGCGTAGCGGCGGGTGAGTCTCGTCGAGTTGCCGCTTGGCACGCGCCAAGAATGGGATCAAGCCCGCCGCGGTGCCATCGCTTCCTTCGTGTCACGCTCGCGCCAGGTGCGGGCGGCCTTGGCTCGCGTCTCGGCCAGCACGGGTTCAGCCGGCACGATACGGCCCGCCGCCACGTCGGCGTCGTCCGCGTCAAACATGGCCTCAAGCTCGACCTGAGTCGGCATGGGTGGCTCGTCCGTCTTATGATCCTCGGGGGTATAGTCGCGTCGTAAGCGTCCGGCCGGGACCGCGGGTTTGGTTGAGGCTGCGAGGCGCCTTTCTGGGGTCACCTCACCGTATGCTCAAACTGCACGGCAAGACCCATGCACGAACGGCTTGCCTTTCGAGCGAGTTTTGAACGAAGGTTTTGCAACGGAAATCGCCAGATTTGGCGTGGGTGGCGGTCTGCCGTCCACATATCCACGTTTGTGAAAGGCCCTAATTTCCCGGCCTTTGCCGCTTATATATTAGCGTGCGATTGCGAGCGCACGGTGAGGTGACCTCATTTACTGGACGGCGACCCGCGCTACACTTGGTCGGCCAGGAAGCGCGGCGAGTGGAGGCCGCCGATCGGCCGCGTCCCGTCCGGTCTTTCCGGTGCCGGGCCCGAGAGGGAGAGGGAGGCGGCGGTCGCCGTGACGGAGTGAGGGTCGAGAGAGGGTCTCCCGGCCGATCCGTCGCGGAGATGACCGATGACTCAGATCGACGTGCTGGACCGTACGCAGGGCGTGACCGGCAGCTACAAGGTGGACGTGACACGGGGAGAGCGGATCGGGCGGGTGTCGTCCGAGTGGTTCTCCCGGCCTGACGACGAACGCTACCTGTCGCTGACGGCGCTGCACGACGCGGTGCGCGCCCGGGCCGATCGCGCCACCGCGCGCACCGTCGAGAGCCGGGCCTTGCGGGTGGGAGCGAGCCGGGACGATGCCGAGCGGCTGACGCTGACCGTGCCCGGCCGGGAGGCGCCGATCGCGCCGACGAACTGGTCGTTCGGGCAGATGTGCAGCCTGGTGGGCGCGCCGGCGAGCTACCTGCGCCAGCTCCCGGCGCCGCTCGCCGGCATCAACCTGCAGCATGGGCTGCTGTCGCATCGGGCCGAGCTGGTGAAGACCTTGGAAGCCGACGACGGCCGGGTCGAACTACGCGCGGTGACCGGGCCGGATTACGGCCGCATCTGGGACCACGAGCTGGTCGCGGCCGTCATGCGCATTGCCGGCGACGGCGTGGGCGACACGCGCTGGAAGGTGCCGGGCCTGCTGGACTGGTCGACGATGACCCACAACCCGTTCGTGGAGGTCACCAAGGACACCACGACGCTGTATGCCAGCGACCGCGACGTCTTCCTGTTCCTGGTGGACGATACCCACCCGATCGAGGCCGGGCGGCTGCCGAACGGCGATCCTGATCTCTACTTCCGCGGCTTTTACTGCTGGAATTCGGAGGTCGGCTCGAAGACGCTGGGCATCGCCAGCTTCTTTCTGCGGGCGGTGTGCATGAACCGGAACATCTGGGGCGCGGAGGGCTTCGAGGAGATCGCCATCCGGCACAGCAAGTTCGCCGCGCACCGGTTCGCGCACCAAGCCGCTCCGGCGCTGGCGCGGTTTGCCGACAGTTCGCCCGCCGCCTTCGTCAGCGGCGTCCGCGCCGCGCGTGAGCAGGTGGTGGCGCGCGACGACGAGGACCGGGAGAGCTTCCTGCGCCGGCGCGGGTTCAGCAAGCCGGAGACCGAGAAGATCATCGGCACCGTGCTGAAGGAGGAGGGGCGGCCGCCGGAGAGCGTGTTCGACTTCGTGCAGGGCATTACCGCGCTGGCCCGCAGCAAGACCCAGCAGGACGCCCGGCTCGAGCTGGAAGGCCGCGCCGCCAAGCTGATGGCCGCCGTCGCGTAGCAAGCCGTTCTTCCCTCCCACTCGCCCCCGGTCCTGCGGTCCGTTTCTCCCGAAGAGGGAGAGAGGGGCCGCAGGCCTCGTGACGGATTTGGGGAGGAGGAGAGGCTTCCTCCCAGCCGTCGCGGAGAACGGACATGGCTCAGGTTTCCCCCTCGAAGATCGCGCTCAGCGCCTCGCGCGACATCCCCTTCAACAAGCTGCTGCTCAGTGCCTGCAACGTGCGCCGGATCAAGGCGGGCGTGTCGATCGAGCAACTCGCCGACGACATCGCCCGACGCACGCTGCTGCAATCCATTACCGTGCGCCCCGTGCTGGACGCCGACGGCAACGAGACCGGCATGTATGAGATCCCAGCCGGCGGGCGGCGCTTTCGAGCGCTGGAGCTGCTGGTCAAGCAGAAGCGCCTGGCCAAGACGGCGCCGATCCCGTGCGTGATCCGCACCGGCGGCATCGCCGAGGAGGACAGCCTGGCCGAGAACGTGCAGCGCGCGCCGTTGCATCCGCTGGATCAGTTCCGCGCCTTCCTGGCGCTGCGCGAGAAGGGCCAGTCCGAGGAGGAGATCGCCGCCGCGTTCTTCGTCAGCTTCGCCGTGGTCAAGCAGCGGCTGCGGCTCGCTTCGGTGTCGCCGAAGCTGCTGGACGTCTACGCCGAGGACGGCATAACGCTGGACCAGCTGATGGCCTTCACCGTCTCGGGGGATTGGGAACGGCAGGAGCAGGTCTGGGAGCGGCTGCAATCCTCCTACAGCAAGGAGCCGTATGTGATCCGTCGCCAGCTGACCGAGGGTGCGGTGCGCGCGTCGGACAAGCGGGCCCGGTTCATCGGCGAGGCGTACGAGGCGGAAGGGGGCAGCGTGCTGCGCGACCTGTTCCAGGGCGACGACGGTGGCTGGCTGCAGGACGTGGCGCTGGTAGAGCGGCTGGTGGCCGAGCAGCTCGCGCGCGAGGCGGAGACCATCCGAGCCGAGGGCTGGAAGTGGATCGAGGTCGCGCCCGACTTCCCGTATGGGCACAGCTTCGGCCTGCGCCAGCTCCGGGGCGAGGAGCAGCCACTGACCGCGGAGCAGGAGGTCGAGCGGGAGGCGCTGCAGGCCGAATACGACCGGCTTGAGGAGGAACACGCCGGCCCCGAGGATCTACCGGAGGAGGTCGATCGCCGCCTGGGCGAGATTGAGGCGGCGTTGGCCGCGTTCGAGGACCTGCCGGTCAGCTTCGACCCGGCCGAGGTCGCGCGGGCCGGCGCCTTCGTCAGCATCGGCAGTGAGGGCCGGCTCCGGGTGGACCGCGGTTACGTGCGGCCCGAGGACGAGCTGCCCGTCGCGCAAGAGCCGGAGATCAACGGCGAGGACGGCGGGGAATCTGGCGGGAGCGCTTGTGGTGAAGACGACGGATCGGTTCCAGCCGTGGCGATGCGGGCCAGCATGGACGGTCAGGCCGTACAGGCTGGTTCGGAGGCCGCGGCGGAGCCGGAGGAAGAGGACGGCATCAAGCCGCTGCCCGACCGGCTGCTGACGGAGCTGACGGCGCATCGAACGCTCGCGCTGCGGTTTGCGCTGGGCGATCGGCCGGAGATCGCGTTCCTGGCGGCGCTGCACGCGCTCTGCCTCAAGCTGTTCTACCACTACGCGCTGGACTCCTGCCTGGAGCTCGACGTGAAGAGCGTCGCGTTCACCGCGCAGGCGCCGGGCCTGAACGACACCGGCACGGCCCGAATGCTGACCTACCGGCACCAGTTCTGGCTGGCGTCGCTGCCGCGGCAGCCCGAGGCGCTGTGGGACGCGCTGTCCCTTCTGGATCATCTGCAGCGGCAGTCGTTGTTCGCGCACTGCGTCGGGCTGAGCGTGAACGCCGTGCACGAGGCATACAACCGGCGTCCGCGGGCGTTGGCGCATTCCGATGTGCTGGCCAGCGCGGTCGAGCTCGACATGGTTACCGCAGGCTGGACGCCGACGGTGGACAGCTACCTGGGCCGGGTCACCAAGGCGCGCATTCTGCAGGCGGTGCGGGAAGCGCGAGGCGAGGAGGCGGCCGAGCGTATCGCCCATCTCAAGAAGGGCGAGATGGCCGAGCAGGCGGAACAGCTGCTGGCCGGGTCTAGCTGGCTGCCCGAGAAGCTCCGCACGCAAGGCCAGGTGTTCACGGCCGCGGCGGATGTCCAAGCGCCGCGCACCGAACCCGAGACTGGGCTGCCGGACGACCCGGAAGAGCACGAGGCCGACATGCCCACCGGGGCGTGGTCGGTCGCGGCTGAATAGCCCGGCTCCTTCCCTTCCTCCTGCCCAGGGCTCGCCCGCTCCGACCACCCCACGAGGCACTGCCTCGCGGGACCGGGGCGGCGAGCCCTTTTTCTTTCGGAGGCCATCATGGCGGACACGGTGTCCGACCTGGCGCGCCGCCTCGCCGAGAACGCCGAGGCGGTGTGCCGCTACTATCTGTTCAACGGCCGTCGCCAAGGTGGCTACTGGCTCGTCGGCGACGTCCACAACGCGCCCGGGCGCAGTCTTTATGTGCGCCTACAGGGTCCCAACTCTGGCAAGGGGGCGGCGGGTAAGTGGACCGACGCCGCTGACGGTGGGCATGGCGATTTGCTCGACCTCATCGGGGCGGTGCGGGGCCTGCAAGGGGGCGATCTCCTGGACGAGGCGCACCGCTTTCTCGGGCTGGTGCGGACGCAACCGGAACCACCTCCACCCGCAACGGCAGGGTCGGCAGAAGCCGCACGGCGGCTGTTCGCGATGGGACGCCCGATCGGGGGCACGCTGGCTGACACCTACTTGCGCGGGCGTGGGATCACCGACCTGGGCGAGGCGAACGCGCTCCGCTTTCACGCGCGCTGCTGGTACCGGTCAGACCCTGGCGCCCCCGACGGCATGCGCGACACCTGGCCCGCTTTGCTCGCCGCCGTCACCGATGAGGATGACCGGATTACCGGCTTGCAGCGCACCTATCTCGACCCGTCCGGCCGCACGAAGGCGCCGGTCGCGACGCCGCGGCGGGCGATGGGTCACCTGCTCGGCAACGCGGTCCGGTTGGGGTCGCCCGGCGACGGCGTGGTACGCGATGTTATGGCCGCCGGCGAGGGTATCGAGACGGTGCTGTCCTTGCGATGCGCCCTGCCCTGCCTGCCGCTCGCCGCCGCACTCTCGGCCGGACACTTCGCCGCCCTGCTGTTTCCTCCGGGGCTGCGCCGGCTCTATCTCATCCGCGACAACGACCCGGCCGGGCACTGGGCGGCGGAGAAGCTGATGGCTCGGGCGCAGGCGGCCGGGATCGAGACGCTGGTACTGGCACCCACAAGCGGCGACTGGAACGACGACCTGCTTGAGCTCGGACCCGATGCAGTCGCGACGGCACTGCGGCTTCAGCTCGCCCCAGACGACGTGACCCGGTTCTTGAGGAAGCCGGGACGAGGCGGACGGATACGGTAACGTGGGTGCGGCATGCGGTCGGCGGGGATGGGTTACCGTGAGCCATCCGGCCGGAGAGCCGCGCCCACGGCCTTCTGAGAGGGCGATCGGACCGGAGGCGGCCCGGGCCGGCAACGGCTAGGGCAACTTTCTTCCCCTGCCGGCTGCGCCGTCATTCCTCGCGAGGCAAGAAAGCCGCCCCACGCCGTCCTCCGCTCCGCTGCGGCCGCTCGCGCTGCGCGCAGCGGTGCAAGCCCGGTCCGCCTCCGGTCTTCGACGCCTGCGAAGGCCGCGATGGGCGCGGCCGGTAGCCGGAGACAGACCACGATGACCCACCCTACCGACCGCGAACATGAGCCCCACCACGCCGCATCCTCGACCGCCTCTCTCCTCACCGAACTCCAGCTCTTCGGGCACCGACCCTTCCAGGACGAGCCGGACAGCCGCCCCCTCCCCGACCCGCACCAAGTCGGCACCGCACTGGCCGACATCTTCGACGCCCTGGTGTCTACCCTCACCGACACGCGCCTCGAACCCGACCTCGAAGATCTGCTCTGGTCCACCGTCAACCTGTTCCACCGCGCCGGCGACCGGATCGAACGCGAACTCGATGGCAACGAGCAGGCGCAGCGCAGGAGCCAGAAGGAACAGGACGGCTCCGAAATCCGATCGGTCGAGCTGGAACGGCTCCTGGCGGAGGGCACCACGCTGATCGAACGCCGCAACGCCTTCGAGGCCATGCGCGACGGGGCGGCCGAGCTGTTCGAGACCCACACCGGCGCCACCTGGCGCCCACGCGCCGGGTCGATGGTGAACCACCGCGCGTTGACATCGGCTGTCATCGACAGCCGCGACTTCCTGCAAGCCAAGCGCCGGGCCGAGACCGAAGTGATGCTGCCGCCGGGTCCCAAGGTCGCCTTTGCCGGTGGTTACGAGTGCAACGACCACGCAGCGATCTGGGCCGCACTCGACCGGGTGCATGCGAAGCATCCCGGCATGGTGCTGCTGCACGGGGGATCGCCCAAGGGCGCCGAACGCATCGCCGCGTGCTGGGCCGACACCCGCAAGGTGCCGCAGATCGCCTTCAAGCCGGACTTCATCCGGCATAAGAACGCCGCCCCATTCAAGCGCAACGACCAGCTACTTAATGTCCTACCGATCGGGGTCGTGGTGTTCCCCGGCTCCGGCATCTCCGACAACCTGGCCGACAAGGCCAAGAAGCTCGGCATCCCCGTGCTCGACTATCGCAAAGGCGGGGGCGGATAGCCCCTCACCCAACTTTCGTCGGCACCGTCCGGAGGTGGCGCGCGCCGGTCTTGGATCGCTCGACGAGGCAGATCGACCAGCCCAGGGCAACCGCGCCGGTCGGCGCCGGGCCGATCCCGAAGATGCTCTCCGTCAGCCAGACTTCGTCTGGACCGGTGCGGCACCCTTCACACGAGAGCCGAAGCGCGACGTGAGCGAGCGTGCAGTCGGCAAGGCGCCGATCGCCTGCCATGTGACCAATCGCGATCACCCGTGCCGCACCGCAGGTGCAGCGGACGGCCAGGTAGTGATCCCGCATCGTTCGGACCAGGGAGGCCAGGGCCAGCGCGCGGTCGTAGGGCGCTGGCTGCGTCACTGAGCCAGGTCCCACTTGCGACGGCTGCTGACGCGCTGCAAGGCAACTGACATCTCTCTCCTACTCGGCTAGGCACCAATAGGAACATTTAGAGAACTTCTGGGTTGCGGGGAAGCGCCGGCCTATGCTCGCCTAATCCGGGCAGCAAGCAGCTGGCCACCTCGCCCTCGCTTGCGGGCCCCAGTCACCTCATAGGCCCAAAAACGGCCAACCTCATTCTGTTGCGCAAACCTTCGTTTGAACGACATAAATGGCCCTGAGTAGGAACAAGGGCTTACGTGTTGCGCTATGCTGTTGCTCTTGGTGATGCCATTGCAACAGAGTTCTGCGACATGTTTGTTATTCGTTCTGCGAGTTGGCCGTTTTTCAACCTATGAGGTGACTGGGCCTTGCGGAAAGGTTCGTCCAATTGTGCAATGACTTTGGCAATCGCATTCCGTACGACGACTACGTCGAGGCATTCAGCCAGACACGACTGCCGCTGAAGGTGCCGGCCGCGATCCCGAACTTCGAGCCGCGGGACGACATCTGGCCGACCGACACGGCGCCGGTCCTGCGCTTGGCCGAGGGCGGCGTCGAGCTCGTGCAACTACGCTGGGGCTTCGCGCCAGGTCGGCCCAAGGCGGGGCCGGTGATCAATTTCCGCTCGGAGGGACGCCGGTTTTCGAATGGACGCTGTATTATTCCTGCATCCCACTTCTTCGAGTTCAGCGGGGCTAAGGCGCCGAAAAGCAAGTGGCGGTTTACCAAGACGGGCGAGGATTGGTTCTGCTTCGCCGGGCTATGGCGTCCGGAGACGGACGATGTGCTCGAGGCCTTTACGCTGCTCACGACGGCGCCAGGGCCTGACGTTGCCCCGATCCACGACCGTCAGATGGTGGTGCTGGAGCGCGCCGATTGGCTGGCCTGGCTCGAGCTATCGCGCCCGGAAGCGGAACTGCTGAAGCCCCTGCCCGCTGGCAGCCTGCACGTCGAACAGGTGCGGTAAGCCGATGGGTCACCAAGCCCTCTCCTCGGTCAGGACCCGCCCACGCCTGCCTCCTCATGGCCTGATCTGGCCGCAGGACGGCTGACGCCTCGATCGCCTCTGCCGCAATGGCGGCCGGGCAACTTTCTTCCCCTGAGCTTCGCCCGCCCGCCCGCCATCTTCGCTCTGCTCCGGCTCGTGCCGAGTGCGTTGTCGATCGCCTGCGGCCTGTCGAATCGCCATCGGAGGCCGCGATGGGCGCGGTCCCGAGACAACAGGAGAGAGCACCATGACCGCCCCGCCCCGTGTGGCAAAAGCGCGTGCGGTCGCGAGGCCGATGCCAGATGCGGCCCTGGTGACCAGGACGCGAGCGGCGGTGGCGGGCTGGCTGGCGCTCAAGCGGTGCTCCTCGCCGGTGTTGGTCAAAATTTGGATCGAAGCTACGGCGCTCGCCGTCACGTGGTCGATGCCCGGCAGACAAGCCGCACCGAACCGGAGTAGGTTTGCTCATGCTCGCCGTTTCGGATTCAAGCACCGCCGCCGTCCAACATCTGGAGCACAATCCGCTCTACGAGCGCGTGTACCGGGAGCTCCGCCGCATGCTGATGGAGGGCGCCTTCGCCCCGGGCGCGGAGCTGACGCTGCGCTCGCTGGCCGAGGGATTCGGTACCAGCGACATGCCGGTGCGAGACGCGGTCCGCCGCCTGATTTCGGAAGGTGCGCTGATCGGCCGCCCGAACCGGAGCCCGGTCGTGCGCCAGCTCACCCGCGTGCAATTCGAGGAGGTGCGGGACGTGCGCATGTTGATCGAGGGCGGGGCCACCGCCTCGGCGTGCGCCGCCTTATCTGCCGAGGGCTTGGCGAGGCTGCGCCAACTGCAACGTGACTTGAGCGGCGCGGAACCGTCTGATCTGGCCTTGCACCGCACCCTCAATCGGCGCTTCCACTTCACGATCTATGAGGCTTGCGCCATGCCGCTGCTGGTCTCGATGATCGAGACGCTGTGGCTGCAGGTCGGCCCGCTGTTCCGCAGCCTTTCCCTCCCGCTGCTCCGGCGAGACCTGCCGGACTATCATTGCCTGGCCGTAGACGCCCTGGCCGACCGCGACGCCGGAGCCGCTGCCGCCGCGATCCGCAACGATATCAGCGCCTCTGCAGCCGTCGTCCTGGCCAGCTCAGCGATCTGAGCGGCAATCCGGCCGGCGTGTGCGAGCGATCGGGAGATGCCGCGACAGTAAGGTTGTCCCAGTTCAATGGACACCGCAGCCTTCGCGAGGGTTTAGTCATGCCGAAGACCCGTTCACCGTATTGACCTAGCCAGAATGTTGACTCGATGCGGTCTGGGCGCGGCCCGTCTTACCTGACCCGCGAATTCGAGCCATCTGCGCAGGCGAGCCGGAATTGGCCTGTCTAGACGACGTGCAAAGGTCGCATTTTTGTGACCCATGGGCGTATATTCCGATTGCGTTCGATCAAATATCTAAGTTACGCTAAACGCTATTCGCAGGCATTAGGGCGAACAAAACCATATGTTTCCTCGATCGAGCCGAAAATGGAATGTGTATCGGAGGAGGGTGCTTCACCTCATTCGGCACTCAAGCAGAACATTAGGGCGTTATCTTGGAGGCTATAATGGCTTCAACTTCGTTGGACGTCGGTGTGACGCCAGAAGAGTTCGCGCAACTGTCGCCCCATCCTCCGGTCTTCTCCACCGAGGCACAATTCTACCAATTTGCAGCGATTCAACGCTACAAATCGACCTCCAACACACACACTGCCCCGGCCACGCGCTGGCACCGGTTCTCACTCCATCTCGCAGGATCGATGCTGGTTGAGAACACGTGCGATGGTCGCTGGGTGCGGCATTGGTCGGAGGGCGGAGAAAGTTACATCAGGCCCGCTGGCGTGCCTGTCACCCGGTCCCATAAAGGCCGGCCCGACTACCTCTCCGTCCACATTAATCCTAGCCTGGTGGACCGTGTGGCGGTCGAGGCCTTCGAGCGTGACCCTTCGCATATCAACCTTATCGAGCGCTCTGGCGCCAAGGATCCCCTGCTGAACCAGTTAGGTCGACTGCTGCTGGCCGAGGCAGAGACGGTCCAGTCGAGCCTGCGGCTGATGGTCGAAACGTTAATCACCTCAATCTCAGTTCAGTTGTTGCGCGGCCATTCCAACTTGGCGCAGCAGGAAGCGCCGGGGCTTGGCGCCGAACTGTCCACCGCGAGGCTGCGACGGTGCATTGACTACATGCATGCTCATCTCGACGACGATCTGTCGTTGGTTCGCCTTGCGAAGGTGAGCGACCTCAGCCCTTCGCAATTCGCACGCGCCTTCAGGGTTGCGACAGGAGAACCGCCCCATCGTTACGTCATCCGGCTACGGATCGAACGGTCGTGCGAGCTGCTGGAGCACACCCAAATGCCGATCATCGAGATCGCTTTAAGATGTGGCTTCGAGCAACCCACACATTTTGCAACCACGTTCCGAAAAGCGCTCGGCCTCACGCCTCGCGCTTGGCGAGTCGCGCGCCGCCTCTGAAGCTGATACCGCACCCGTCAGCTAACCCGGTCTTGGAACGTGACGCCGACTGGCAGGATCGGATCATAGGTGGAGCACACACCGCCCAAGGTGGTCGCGACGCCGCATCTGCTTCACGGCCAAAGCAACTGCGGTCCAGGATGCTTCGACTTCCACGTGCGGCGTGATCGATCGCGTGGCGACGAGAATGGACAATCGATTAAGTGCTTCCGCCGCTGGCTCCCGGCGGAGAGAGGCGGTCAACGAGAATCCGCGTAAGCGGCCCCTGCGTGCCGCAATTAGGTCGAGGACTCCAGTCGGGACAGATCGGGGGACAGACACGCTGCGCAGAACACAGACGCCGCCGGGCCGCAGAAGGTTTGCCGCGGTCTCAAGCGGGCTGTCGACATTTTTGTGGAGGATTATGTCGTACGGCCCGAACTCACTCGCGCCGGCCAAGTCGCCTACTATGACGTGGTCGGCCCCGTAGTCTTCAAGAAGCACTTCGTGCTCACGCGACGGCACTGCGGCCGAGACGCAGGCCCCAGATGCCCGCGCAAGTTGAACCGCGATCAGGCCGACATGATCCGAGGATGCCGTGATCAGCACGCGTTTGGCCGTCAGCAGACCGCCAGCCTGGCCGAGAGTGCGCAACGCCGTCAGTCCTGACGTCGGTAGCGCTGCAGCGTACGAAAAGCCGACCTTGTCCGGGATGGTCGCGAGTGCATTGGTAGAGACCGCGACGCGCTCCTTCAACGCGCCGGTGCGGACCAGCCCAAGCACCCGCGCGCCTGTAGCGGGACCCGAACCATCCTTAGCCGCCGTCTCGACGACACCCGCGAAGTCGTGCCCGAGCTGAGCTCCGTCCGGGGCTGATTGCACAGCCGACTCAATCTCGTCGAGCGTGAGCGAAACCGAAGCCACACGGACGAGCGCCTCATTAACACCGGGGGTGGGCGCCGACACCTCACGCACAACGAGACAGCTCGACGCCGATCGGTCGACCAGCATTGCACGTATTGTGGGCGGAGTTGCCACTGACTTAGCACTTTCCAATCAGTCGTAGTCAGCATCGCTGAGGCTTGGAAGCTGCGTCCCTGATGCATGTCGATGTATGGTATAAAATTTATATTCCTGCCGTTTTCGCTATCCGAGCGCAGACTTCGTTTTCCGGGCGCGAAGGTTGGCCATGCCGGGGTAGGTTGAGGATACGTGTAAAAAGTGGTCACAAGATCTGAGGTTGAATGGCGCGGGCGCGTTTGGCGATCTCGCCGACGATGCCTCGGCTGGCCCGGTTGGCAATTTGCTTTTGGATCGCTCGGACGCTGAGGTCGGTGGACGTTGCGAGGGCCTCGATCTCATTGATGACGCGCTGCGGCGTGCCGGGCCGCCCAAGGTGCCGGCCACGCGACTCAGCTGCTCTCATGCCGGCGGTGACGCGCTCGCTGATGAGCGATGATTCCAGCTCGGCCATGGCGCCGATGATGGTGAACATCGCCCGGCCCATCGGGCTATCGGTGTCGATCTGATCCTGGACGCTCACGAAGCGAACCCCGAGGTGATCGAACTCTTCCAGCGCCGCCAGCAGGTGGCGCGTGCTGCGGGCGAAACGGTCGAATTTCCACACCAGCACGCAGTCGATCTCTTGGTTGCGCGCGGCGGTCATGAGGGCGTTGAGCTGGGGCCGGCCCTCTCTGCGCCCTGACACGGCCACGTCGCAGTAATCCTGCACGATTTCGAGGCCGGCGCGCGCGGCATAGCCGCGCAGGCCGTCATACTGCAGGTCCGGCTTCTGGTCGGCGGTCGAAACCCGGAGGTAGAGGGCGGTGCGGGTGCCCTGGTGCGCCCTGGGTCCCGGGCGCTTGCGTCCAGAAAGGTATTCCTTCGCGGACACTGGACGGCCCCCTGCTAACCCCTTCAAACAACATAGCCTGCCCCGCCGCTTCGGCGCACCCTTTTCCGGACACCTCATGACCGCCATCGACCGCACAGCCTACCCACGCCCGGAAGCAGGGCTGACCCGGGAGGAGTTGGGCGAGCGATATCACCTGAGCGAGCCCGAACTCGCCTTCATCCACGCGAGTGCCCGCCGCGACACCGGCCGATTGCTGCTGGCTATGCTGCTCAAGTCTCGACGGGATTTCGGGTGCTTTCCTGCGCCGGACGCAATCCATGCGGATACAGTCCAGCACCTGGCGGCGCAGCTTGGGGTTGCCTCGTGCCAGACCTTGGCGGACGAGATGCGCCGGACCAAGTCGCTCTACCGCTACCAAGCCGCGGTGCGGTCCTACCTGGGCCTCAAGCCGTATGATGACGGAGCGGGGCGCTTCGTCACAGGCACCGTGCTCGAAGCCGCCGAAACCATGAGCGATCCGGCCGACCTCATCAACCGGGCCATCGAAGCCCTGCAAACAGCAGCGATCGACCTGCCCGCGTTCAGCACGCTCGACCGGCTGGTGAGCCGGCTGCGCGCCGAAGTCCATGGGCGCATGTACGACCGTGTTGCAGCCCGGGTCACGGCCGAGCACGCCGCTGTGCTGGATGCCTTGCTGATCAAGCTGACCGGTAGTGTCATCACCGGATTCAACCGGCTGAAGCAGGCACCGGGGCCTGCGACCCCCAAGACGATCAGGCTCTGGACCGAGCGCCTTGAATGGCTGGATGGCCTGATCGATCCCGATCCGCTGTTGGATAGCATCGCGCACACCAAGCTGCGCCAGTTTGCTGCCGAAGCCGCTGCTTCGGAGGTGAGTGACCTGCTCGACATCGCCCAACCCGGCAAACGTGACACCCTCCTGCTCGCCTTGCTGCGCCAAGTTCGCATGCGGTGCCGCGATGAGCTGGTCGAGATGATGTTGCGCCGCATCCGGCGCACCCAGGCTCTGGCCAAAGAACAGCTCGAGGAACTGCATGACCAGCATCGCGCGACCGAGGAAGACCTGATCGGCATCTTCGGCGAGGTGCTCGAGACAGAGCAGGCGCACGGGACGGATGCCGCGTTCGGGCGCCAGGTCCGGGATCTCCTCTCCAAGCAGGGCGGCGTCGCCAAGCTGGCGCAGCAGTGCGAGACGGTGTCCGCCTGGCACCGCGGCAACGACCTTCCGCTGCTGTGGCCTATCCACGCCAAGCACCGCGTCCTGCTGTTCCGGCTGCTCGATCTCACAAACGTCCAGTCGGCAACGCAGGATCGCAGCCTGCTGGACGCGCTGGCTGTCGTGAGCAGCCTTCGCCACACCCGCCGCGACGATGTGGACGGCGGCATCGACCTCGGGTTCGCGTCTCCGCGGTGGCAGGCGTTCGTCACCAGACGCCGGATCAGGCCGGGCGCCATCGACCGGCGTGCGCTTGAGGTGTGCGTGTTCGTCCACTTGGCCGACGCCCTGCAGACCGGCGACCTGTTCATTGTCGGGGCCGAAACCTTCGCCGACTACCGCGCCCAGCTTCTGCCCTGGGCCGAGTGCGAAGCGCGGCTGCCCGCCTACTGCGCCGCACTCGGCATCCCCGAACGGGGCGAAGACTTCGCCGCCGCCCTGAAAGCGGAGCTCACGACGCTGGCCGCCACCGTCGATGCCGGCTTTCCGGCCAACACCGAGTTCACCGTGGATGCCGAGGGGACGCCCCATCTGAAGCAGTTGGCGTCGACGGAGCAGCCAGCCGGGCTGCCGGAGTTCGAGGGCGAGATCCAAGCCCGCCTGGAAGAGCGCCATCTCCTCGACATCCTTAGGCGCACCGAGCACTGGTCGCGCTACACCCGCCACTTCGGGCCACCGTCCGGCGCCGACCCCAAGCTCGCCCAAGCCGTTCAGCGCTATTTGTTCACCGTGTTCGGCTACGGCTGCAATCTCGGCCCCAGCCAAACCGCCCGGCACGCGCCAGAGGTGGCCACGGCGCAGGCGCTGCGCCGGATCAACGCGCAGCACGTCACAGGGGCCAAGCTGGAAGCGGCAATGGTGGACGTCATCGACCAGTACGCTCGGTTCGCGCTGCCGCGGCACTGGGGCGGCGGACGCGCCGCCATTGCCGACGGCACGCATGTCAAACTGCGGGAAAACAACCTGCAGGGTTCCCGGCACATCCGTTATGGCGGCTATGGCGGCATCGCGTACCACCACGTCGCCGACAATTACATCGCGCTGTTCACCAGCTTCATCCCATGCGGGGTATGGGAAGCCGTCCACATCCTCGACGGCCTGCTGAAGAACAGGTCCACCATCCAGCCCGACACGCTTCACGCCGATACCCAGGGTCAGTCGGAACCCGTGTTCGGCCTGTGCCGGCTGCTCGGCATCAAGCTGATGCCGCGTATGCGTGGCCTGGGCGACACGGTTCTGTACCGGCCGGCCAAGGAGACCCGCTACGCTCATATCGACGCCCTGTTCACCGGCGAGATCGACTGGGATCTGATCGCCACCCATCAGCGGGACATGATCCAGGTCATGCTGTCCATCCAGGCCGGGCGGGTCATGCCCTCCATGCTGCTGCGCAAGCTTGGCACCTACAGCCGCCGCAGCCGGCTCTACCGCGCCTTCCGCGAACTTGGCCGCGTCGAGCGCACCCTGTTCCTGCTGAGCTTCTTCTCCAGCACCGAGGTCCGTCGGGTTATCCGCGCCGAAACCACCAAG
Source organism: Novosphingopyxis sp. (assembly GCF_965218915.1). Lineage (GTDB taxonomy): Bacteria > Pseudomonadota > Alphaproteobacteria > Sphingomonadales > Sphingomonadaceae > Novosphingopyxis. Next base: position 25,063 of record NZ_OZ244711.1, read on the forward strand.
GTCGAGGCCTACAACGACTTCCTGGACTGGGTGTCGTTCGGCGGCCCGGTGATCAAGAGCGGCGACCCCGTCGAACAGGAGAAGCAGCTCAAATACGCCAGCCTGGTCGCCAACGCCGTCATGCTGTCCAATGTCGCGGACCTGACGCGCGTCCTGTCCGACATGGCTGCCGATGGACACCCGGTCACGCCCGCCCTGGCCGCTTCCCTCAGCCCCTACATGCGCCGCCACATTCTACGGTTCGGCCGATACGCGCTCGACATGGACAGCCTGCCAGAGCCGCTCGACCCACAGCCGCTCCCCTTCGAGCAGGCCTTGTGACCACTTTTTACACGTATCCTCAACCTACCCCATGCCGACCTGAAGAACCGCCTGCCTGCTGCGACGTGACGCGCGCGGCTCAGAGTCCATTCCGGATCGGTTGTTTGATGGGCCGGTCTGTAGCAAGATGTCGCTGGACGCGGCGTAGAGAACGATCCGACGATCTCGGCCGCTGCCCCGAGGTGTTTTGCCGGTTGCCTGTTCCGACTGAACCAGTGAGGAACAGCTCAACAACCCAACGCTTTGCCTTGTCGGTCAGCGACCGATCATTAGAAAGTCGGCAACCCCACTCGCCAGATACGTTCGGGCTAAGCCGGACCACTGCTTCGTCAACCCGCTTAGGGTCACGGCCGGTGATTACCATTTGCGCACCTTCGTCAATGGACCGTTGTGCAGCCGCAAGTTCTACGGCTGTGGATCCGCCGCCACGACGGCCGTTTTTCCCGCAAGACGCTGCATGATCGAAAGACTTTCCGTCTGGGTGACAGCCGTCAACACGGTCGATCAAAGCAATCCGAATTGCGCTGCCCCTATGAAGCTCTTGGCGGCTCAACCCGTGTTAGGGAAGATGGGTCGAAGCATGCCCGATGCGACCTCGACCGGAGCCGCATCGATGAGTATGAAAGCCGTCACCGCCGGTTTTGTGCTGCGGTTCATCCAGGTGTGTGTGCAACCGCGCATGATCACGACATCTCCCGTCTTGAGATGCACGACTTCGCCGCTGTCCAGTTCGAGGTCGATCTCGCCCTGAAGTACCACGTCATAGTCGGTCGTCTGCGTGCGATGGGTAAAGCGGGGGTGGCCGGGTCCCCATTCGGTTATTCTGAACGCCGTGCCTTGCCCGCTGCCGACGTAGTTATAGTCGTTGTGGACCTTGATATAGCCCTTGCGCTGCGCCGGGTCGGCCCCCGGCGCATTGTCGACCGGCATCGTGTCCGTCGACCATAGTTCGGATCCCGTGACGTTCTTTCCGATCCCCCGCGATGCGGCGGGAAGGCGTTCGTCGCTGATGACGACGCTGGCGCCGTTCTCGTCATTGGCGACGACGATCCTACGAACTTCCATGGTCATGATGCTCTCTCCTTAGGGTGTAACGGCGCGACTGCTCTACGGACGGCGACCCGGCCGCTAAGGGTCGGGCTAATCTCTGAGAGGAATTTGCGTGTTGAGTTCCTTCCCGTCGATAACGACCGCCTTGGCGTCGAGCATTACAAACGGCCGTCTCCTCGGTCCTGTGGTGCCGTAATGGCGAGTGCGTTCAGCAGCGAACAGATGATCTGGTAGCAGCCGGCGAGAATAATCATATCGAAAATCCCTTTCTCCCCGAACGCGCGCCGCGTGGCTTCAAATACGTCGTCCTCCACCTGGCGTCGGCCGACGAGCGCCAAGGTGAAGCGCTGTGCAGTTAGGTCGGCTTCGCCCAGTTCCGGCGGTGGCTCGCCGCGGATAAGTGCCTCGATCGTCTCCGATGACAGGCCGACCATCCGTGCCTCGGCGGTGTGCGCGTACAATTCGTAAGGAGCCCGCCAGACGGCACCGGTGCTAAGGATTACCACCTGCCGCGTCGCCGGGCCGAGCGCGGTGTTGCCGCTCTCCGCCTTTTGCAGCCCCAGCATCGCCGTGGCGATGTCCGGGCTGGCGAACATCGGATTGAACGGGCCGATCATGCGACCATCGTCCAGCATCGCAGTAAAGCCGGCCTTGTGGGCCTCCGGTACGATCGTGGAAATCGCGTGGTCGTATAGCGTCTTGGCGCTTCCTGAAAACGAAGCAGGATCGTATAACGGAAAGCGGCCGCCGAGATCATTTTCATGTGCCGACGAATGCGTTTGGTCGGAGGTCATAATGGTTTGCTCCTATCGATCGATGCCGGTCGCGTGAGACAGCACGTCATAGGCGACGACCAGCTCAACCGCACGGTCGAACACAGATCCTGCGGCATTCGGCGGCCGCCGATCAGCGGGCTATCGATGTCGTGCACCACTTGCTGCCGCTCGTCGTCGAAGCTGACCGGCAGGCCTGCAACGAGTGCCGCCACCTTGTCCGCCGGCAGTCCGCCTTCACCCCGAGCGGTCCGCAGATGCAGCAACCTGCGGCAGTTCGACGCGCAGCACCTTGGCCGTGCGATACGTACCGTCAGGTGGTTGAGCGGTGCCGCCGTCCGTCAAGAAATAGCCGAGGCGGCCCTTGTCCCCAGGCGAGCGGCCCCACGCGCCCGCAGACGGTCCGACGAGCGTCTCGGTGAACGGTTCGCCAGCAATCACGGTCCTGCCTGCGCGATTGCCGTCTGGTGCCAAGCGGACCAGGTCGATGGTGTTCTCGCGGTGCGTGGTGACGTAGGCGACGCCCGCTTCGGCGTCGATGACGAAATCGTCCCACTCCCGTCCGCCGGCTACGAACTCGGGTAGTCCGATCGCGTCCCATGTGGCGGGATCTACCTTGACGCGCAGCATCATCTGCTGGGACGTCGTGGTGTAGTAGAGATACCCGCGTTGCGCGTCGAACTGGACACCGTTGGTGCCGGGCTGCTCGGGCTTCTTCTCGCCGGGGCGGTTCTTCATCGAGTCGTGCCGCAACCAAATCCGCGCCAACGCCGCGCCGACTCCGTCGAGATCGACCCGCCAGATCAGGTCCGCCATGCCCGCGGCGAGGAGCACATTCGGCGCAATCATGCAGCCGCCGTTGAGACCGGCCCATGGTTGAGGGAACTCGAGTATCTGCCGCGGACTGACTGCGGTGCCTGGTATCCAACCGGACAGATCGAGCTCGTAAAGCCTCGCTCGACGGGTGTCATAGACGTCGGCCACACCGATTACGAACCGCTCGGCCTGCCATTCGACGACGAAGCAGGCGTTGTACTCGAAGGTGAACAGGTGAAGCGGCTCCACCGCAAGCGCCTCACGGGTCGCGGGAACAAACCAGAGCTCCTTCCGGTTGGCGACGGTGACCAGCATCGATCCGTCGGAGCGTATAGCCAGATTCTCGAGAAAGAAGTGCTCGGGGAACTCGGCAACGATGGTGAGCTTGGCTTGCGGTGAGTCAGGCATGATTCCGGGCCTCCTGGGAAAGGTTTTTCACGCCGGCTCGGAGCGGAGATGGCCAACATGCTGAGTAAGCCGCAGACGACACGGGAGCAGTCGGCGAGCACCGCAAGGCGACGAGTTCCTTCTCGCCGAATTGCCCCAAGACATCAGCGTTTAGGTCATCGTTCACGCATTTTGCGGAGACGCCGGCCTGGTGGGCGACTGCCGCGTGTGCGTAGAGTTCGTAAGGCGCCTGCCAGCCCGACCCCACGCTCAGGATGGCGACCTGGCGGACACGGTCTGACAGGTTGGTGAGCCTGCCTTCATCGGTCTGCAGCTGTAGGAATGCCAGCGCGATTTCCGGGCTTTGCAGCATCGGGTTGAACCGGCGGATGGAGCGACCTTCGGCAGTCTTAGCTTTGACGCCGAGCCTCTCAGCCAGGGTGCCCATGCTCGGGTCCACTTGTTTGGCCAGCGTGACCTGTGCCGGGCTCAGTTCGGATCTGCTCAGGAGTGGCAAGCGGCCGCCAAGCCAGGTTTCAGGATCGGACATCGGACCTCCTCGTTGCATTTCTATTGGTCCAGGCCATTGGCATCTGCGTTCGCCGGCACGTCGAAGACGGCCAGCGTCATGCAAACCATCGTGAACCAGCCAATCAGCACCGCGACATCGACGAGCCCGGGATCGCCGATTCGCTCGCGGGCCGTGCGGTAAAGCCCGAGCGAGACCAGCCGCGGCTGAACCAATGCATAGGCGACCTGGTAGACGACATCCTCGCGCGGATCATCGAACGATACCGGCAGGCCGGCGATCAGCCGCTTGACCGTTTCAGGTGCGAGCTGCCCTTGGTTCTCCCCGATCGCCTCGTGCTCATAGCTTGCGTAGGCGGAAAGCCAGCGCGCGTTGACGAGATTGGTGACGATCTCGATCTCGCTCTTCGTCAGCGATGAATGCCTCTGGTAGTAGAGACCCGTCGGAACGATGGTTTTCGACAAGGCGGGGTTGGCCAGCCAGATGCGGTGTGGACCGGGAACGAGCCCGCGCAGTCGCTTGGTAAATTCATAGGCCTCCCGCATCTCGGCCGGCATGTCGGCGACCGGAACTTCGCGGTATCGCCCGAACGTGCCGAAGTCGGCTGCTTTGAACATCGGGTCAGTCATTCGAACATTCCTTTTAAAGAGCGTTCATCGCGAGATCGGTGGCGGCGGCGCATCGGCAATCTCCCAACCGCCGCCGAGTGCGCGATACAAGGCGACCAGATCCGTCGTGATTTCGGTGGCGATCGTGGCCAGGTCGTTCTGCGTCTGCAGCAGCTGCGATTGGGCCGAGTTGACGTTCAGGAAGTCGGCCGCGCCCTCGGTGTATTGCTGCCGGGCGGCACGGAGCGCGATCTCGTTCTGCTTGACCGCCATGGCGAGTTGGGCCTGGCGACGCTGCGCCTCGGCGTACGCGGTGAGCGCGTTGTCCACCTCCTGCCAGGCTTGCAGCACGGTGCGCTGGAAGGCGATGCCGGCTTCGCGTTGCTGCGACTTGCGCAGCTGCAGCTCGCCGCGCAGGCGTCCGCCCTGGAAGATGGGCAGTGAGATGGAGGGGCCGACCGTGAATGCCCGCGACGGCAGGCTGAAGGCGTCGCGCAGGCGCAGGCCTTCGAGATTGAAGCTGCCGACGAGCGTGATGTCGGGGTAGAAATTGGCGACTGCGACACCGGTGTCGGCAGTGGCGGCATGAAGCTCGGCTTCGGCTTGGCGCACGTCCGGCCGTCGCCGGACCAGGGCGCCGGGAACCCCGATGGGGACGATGGCGGGCACGCCGGGCAGGGCCGCACGGGGTCGGAGCTCGGCTTCCAGCGCGCGTGGTGGCTCGGCGAGCAGGAAGCCGATAGCGTTGATCAGGGCCGCCTGACGAGTGCGCAGCGGCGGGACGGTGCTGGCGACGGTCGCCAGCTGCGCCTGGGCTTGCGCCATGTCGAGTGCGTTGGCGACCCCGTTCGCAACGCGGTTGCGCACCAGCTTGGCGTTCTGCTCGACGAGGCCCAGGTTGCGTTCGGCGATGCCGAGCTGGGCCTGGACGCCGCGCAGTTGCAGGTAGTCCTGGGCGAGGTCAGCGAGGGCGGCAAGGGCGATGCCGTGCCGGCTTTCGACGGAGCTGAGGGTGCGGGCGTCCGCGGCTTCGACGGCGCGGCGGACGCGGCCGAACAGGTCGAGTTCCCAGGAGGAGTCCAGCCCGTTCTGGAACAGGTCGTATTCGATCGGTGCTCCCGGGGCAGGCTCGACGAGCGAAACGAAACCCGTCGGGCTCTGCCGTTCCCGTTTGTAAGACGAGCGGCCGCTGATCTGAGGCAGGCCTTGGGCGGCCGCGACCCGGGTCTGCGCGCGGCCCTGCATGATCCGCTCGGCAGCCGATTTGAGGTCCAGGTTCTGGGTCGCGAGCCGGGTCACGAGGGAGGTGAGCACCGGATCGTCGAAGCTGCGCCACCAGGTCGGGTCGACCGCGGTGGCGACGGTCCGACTCGGCACGCCGCCCAGCTCGGGCGCCCAGACGCTGGGTGACGCAACGACGGGTGGCTGGAAGTCGGGGCCGACGGTGCAGGCACCCAGGCCGGCGCAGGCCAGCAGCCCTGCGAGAGTCCGCGCGCGCATCACCGAGGCGCGGTCACGCGATTGGCGGAATCCCGCTGATCGGCGACCACGTTTTCCAGCCCGGTGTGGATGGTGGTCTCGACCGAGAAGCCGACCCGCAGCAGCTTGGCCAGCTTCTGGTTCGGCGACAGTGCGATCTTGACCGGCAGGCGCTGCACGATCTTCGTGAAGTTGCCGGTCGCATTGATCGGCGGCACCGGGGAGAAGGCGGCCCCGGAGGCCGGGGCGACCCCGACCACGACGCCGTCGAGGTCGATGTCGTAGGCGTCCACGTGCACGGTCGCCTTCTGGCCGTTGCGGACGTGGCGCAGGTCGAGCTCGCGGTAGTTGGCCTCGATGTAAACGGCGTCGAGCGGCACCACGACCATGGCGGTGCTGCCAGGGGCGAGATTATCGCCGACCTGGATGCTGCGCTGGCCAATCATGCCGTCGATGGGTGCGACGATGCGGGTGTAGGAGAGATTGAGCCGGGCCTGCTCCAGTTGCGCCTGATCGGCCTTCACCACGGCATCCTGCGAGGACTTCTTCGCTTCGAGCACCTGCATCTGCCGCTTCGTTGCCTCCAAGGCGGCTTGCGCTGCTTGTAGCGACGCCTTGCCCTGTTCGGCGGCGGAGTCTGCTTGTTGCTTCTGCTGCCCGGTGCCGGCCCCGGTGGCGGCTAGATTGACGTAGCGGCGCTGGTTGGCCTGGGTGAAGGCGAGGCTGGCCTGGGCGGAAGCCACCGCCGCCTGCTGCTCGGTGATCAGCGCGGGCTGCCGTGCCACGTTGGCTGCCGCGTCGACGACCTGGGCCGTGTCGCGCTCGAGCGCTGCTTCAGCCATCGAAACGGCGGTCTGGTAGTCACGGGGATCAAGCGTGACCAGCAGCTGCCCGGCCCGGACCACGTCGGTGTCGTTGACAAGCACTTCGCTCACATAACCGGACACGCGGGGTGAGATGCGGGCGTAGTGCACGCGCACGTAGGCGTCGTTGGTCCAGACGTTCGGGCGGGGTGCGAACACCTCGTAGAGCACGACGGCAACGAACACGAGCACGATGAGACCGCCGACGACCCAGGGCCAACGCGCGGGGGGCGGCTTGGACTTCTTTTCCTGATCGTCCTGCTTGTCAGGATTGCCGTGTTCCTGCTTGTCATGACCCTGCGGCTTGCTAGGCTGGTCGCTTCCAGGCTTGTCGCTGCCAGGCTTTGGCGGGGCCTTGCTCTGCGTCTCTGCGTCGCTCACGTCGCTGATCCCTGTTTTTCGGCGGCGATGATCCGGGGCGGCAGCGTGCGCTGCGGCATGAACACCAGCACCACCATGAGTGCCACCGTCATTGCCGCCATGATGAGGAACGTGTCGGACATCGTCAGCACCTGGGCCTGCTGCTCAATGACCGGCTGCAAGGCGCTCATGCTGCCGGGCACTGGGTTGGACGGGATCGGAGACGCCCCAGGCAGCCGCCAGCGGTCTTGCCCGGCCTGGTCGGCCAGCCGGTTGTAGTGCAGTCCGCCGCGCCAGCGGTCGATCAACTGGATGAGCCACACACCCGTGGCCTCGGCGAGGGCGCGCGGCGTGTTGATCGCGGCTGAAATGAACGGCGCCTCCTCCGGCCCCTTCACGCTGTTGGTTGAGAACAGCAGCAGCGGCATGACGATCAGCGGTTGGCCAACGGCCTGGAACGCCTGCCACAGGTAGAACTGCCCCCGAAACCAGGTGGTCGTGAGCTGCGACGCCCCGATGCAGGAGATCAGGACGCAGACCAAGCCCACCATCTGGACGATCCGCGCATCGATCCGGCGGTGATCAAGCAACCACGCCGTCGCCGGCAGCAGCACGAGCTGCGACCCGGCGATGACGAAGGTGATCAGGTAGAACTGCTCCGGCCGGAACCCCTGCACCTCCTGTAAAAAGGAGTTCGGGACAGTCGAGCTGGACTGGCCGACAATGACGAACGTGAAGATCGCGATGCCGCCATAGGCAAGGTTGCGACGGCCGAACAGCTGCAGCTTGAGCAACGGCAGCGGATGGAACCACTCGTTGAGCAGCAGCAGCGGGACACCGACCGCACTGGCCAGGGCCAACATGCAGATCAAAGGAGAGTTGAACCAGTCGAACCGATCGCCCTGCTGCAGCATTGTCGTCAGGCTGCCGAGCCCGATGACGACCAGCAGAGCGCCGCGCCAGTCAAAAATGCGGAACCGCCCGTAGTCCGGTGAGTCCTGTTCCTCGCCATACCAGACCAGCAGGCCCGCCAGGACACACAGCGGCAGCGACTCCAGGAAGACAAACTGCCAGCCGACCAGGTCGGTCCAGAGGCCGGCCATAGCGGGTGAGAGCGCGGGGGTGAACGTGGCCGTCAGGGCATAGATGGCCAAGCCGTAAAGCTTGGTCGAAGGATCGAGCACCCTTAAGGTGGTGGTCATCAGCAGCGGGATGGTGAGCCCGCCGGATAGGCCCTGCAGGCCGCGCAACAGATAGAGCGCCGACGTTTGCGGGCAGAACGGGATCAACCCGCTGGAAACCGCATTGAGGATGAAGACGAACAGAGTGAACTGCCGGAGCGTGAACGTCACCATCAGCCAGGGCGACAGCGCCATGCCGACCACCTCGGCGGAGAGATACAGGCTGCTGAACCAGGTGCCTGGATCATGGCTGAGGCCCAGGCCACCCGAGACATCGCCCATGGCGTTGGAGGCGACCTGACTGTTGAAGTCCGCCGAAATGGAACCCAGAACGATTCCGGCAAGACCGAGGAAGGGCCGAATATTCATCAATGAGCCCCGCGCCTATCCCGCCGCTGCCGACCCGGCTTCGGCCGACCAAGCCGGTAAGGCTTGCTCGACCGGGATCAGCAGATGCACGGCCGCACCCCGCTCGCGCGGTTCCCACGCTGCGTATCCTCCCATCTGCCGGGCCAGTTCGGTCACCAACGTGCGGCCGAGCCCGCCCTGGTTGGAGGCGGAGGCTGAAAATCCGGCGCCGTCGTCCTCGACGCTGCAGCGCCACATGCCGGCGGCGACACGCCGGGAGGTGATGGTGATCTGGCCATTGGCCCTGCTTGCGAAGGCATGCTTCAGCGCGTTGACCACGAGTTCATGGACGGCGCGTCCGAGCAGTCGGCACGTTGCTGCGGCGAGTTCGGTCTCATCGCAGTCTGCCGTGCAGGTCACGTTGCCGCTCGTGAAGTAGGCACCCCGGAGATAGCCGCAGAACGCGTCGAGAAATTTCCGGGCCGAAACCGGTTCGTCGGCGACGGTCTCATCCAGCAACATATATAGTTGGCGGAGAACCCCCAGGCGCTCGGCGGCGGCGTTCAGCACCTGTCTTGCAGGAACATGCGTGCAGGTGCGAGCCTCAAGGGCGAGCATGCTCGCGGCGAGCTGGACGGCGTTGGAATAGCGGTGCCGCATCTCGTCGAATCGAACCTGGTCTAGACCCATCGCGAGGCCGTTCTGGGCGTCGGGCCTATGGTGTGCGACTGCTTCATCGTGCATGCGGGCGGCCCGATCTGATTGTGAGCCCCTGAGCGGCGGACTTGAGACATGTAGCGCCCTCCGCGACCGCGCTCCTTCAGATTTGGGACAAGACTTTCGTGATCCCGCCTTCTAGTTCCCGTTCCGGCGTGCGGCTCCGAGGACCGCCGACTCCAAAGAACGCGGGCGTCAGAAAACAAAAGTCGTGTCCAGTATTTGCAAGCAGGACTACCCGACAGTCTTTACGGGAAGGGTGCTGATTCCGACTGCCAAGATTGCCGGTGGAGACTCGAGGTCGCATGATCCACTTGACGCCGAGTTGTCCAGCCGAACATGCCGCCGGGCAGTATGCGCAGAACATCGCGCGGGCCGCCCGCTGCGCCGCCTTGGCGGCGGTCTCCCTCATGCTGGCCGGCTGCCAGCCCGCCGTGCTGGATCCGGCCGGGCCAGTCGGACGCGCCCAGCTTTCGATTTTCGTCGACTCGCTGGCGATCATGCTCGCCATCGTCGTCCCCACCATGATCGGCACCCTGGCCTGCGCCTGGTGGTTCCGCCGCGGCAATGCCCGGGCGCAGCGCCTGCCGTACTGGTCATACTCCGGCCGGATCGAAATGGTGACCTGGGGGGTGCCGCTGCTGACCATCATGCTGCTGGGCGGCGTGGCCTGGGTCGGCGCCCACGAGCTCGACCCGGGGCGGTCGCTGCCGGGCGACAAGCCGCTCGAGATCCAGGCGGTGTCGCTGGATTGGAAGTGGCTGTTCATCTACCCCGAGCAGGGCGTCGCCAGCCTCAACGAGGTGGCGGTGCCGGCGGGCAAGCCGGTCCACTTCTTGCTGACCTCGGGGAGCGTGATGAACGCGTTCTTCGTGCCGCAGCTCGGCAGCATGATCTACACCATGAACGGCATGGTATCCGAGCTGCACCTGCAGGCGGACCACGAGGGCACGTTCGGCGGCCTGTCCTCGCACTATAGCGGCGACGGGTTCTCGGACATGCATTTCGCCGTTCGGTCCTTGGACGGGGACGGGTTCGCGCGCTGGATCGCCGCAGCGCACGCCGACGCGGCCGGGTTGGATGCGGCGTCCTACGCGCAGCTGGCCCGGCAGAGCACCAAGGACCCCGCACGCCAGTGGGGCCGGGTTGATCCGGAGCTGTTCGACAAGATCGTCAGCCAGCACCTGCCGCCCGGCCCGGGACCGAAACCGACGACGGGCGGCAAGTCGGGAAGCGCCAAGGCTGAGGGCGGCCCCGGCACATCCATCCGCATGGCAAAGGAACACTAGATGCTCGGCAAGCTGACCTGGTCCGCGATCCCGTTCGACCAGCCACTGCCGCTGATCGCGGCCGGGGCGGTGGGGTTCGTGATCCTCTGCGTGATCGCCTGGATCGTGCTCAAGGGCCACCTGCCCTACCTGTGGCGCGAGTGGATCACCAGCGTCGATCACAAGCGCATCGGCATCATGTACTGCGTGCTGGCGCTGGTCATGCTGCTCCGCGGCTTTTCGGACGCGATCATGATGCGGTCGCAGCAGGCGCTGGCCTACAACGCGCCCGGCTATCTGCCGCCAGAGCACTACGACCAAATCTTCTCTGCGCACGGCACGCTGATGATCTTCTTCGTGGCCATGTCGTTCGTCGTCGGCCTGATGAACTTCGTCGTCCCGCTGCAGCTCGGCGTGCGCGACGTGGCCTTTCCCACGCTCAACTCCGTCAGCTTCTGGCTCACCTGCGTCGGCGCGCTGCTGGTGAACATCTCGCTGATCGTGGGCGAGTTCGCGCGCACCGGCTGGCTGCCCTACCCGCCGCTGTCGGAGCTGAACTACTCGCCGGGCGTGGGGGTGGATTACTATCTCTGGGCGTTGCTGGTCTCGGGCGTCGGCACGCTGATGACCGGGATCAACCTGGTGACAACGATCCTGAAGATGCACGCACCGGGCATGACCTATCTGCGGATGCCGATGTTCTGCTGGACCGCGCTGGCCTCGAACCTGCTGATCGTTGCCGCTTTTCCAATCCTGACGGCGACGCTGCTAATGCTGACGCTGGATCGTTACCTCGGCTTCCACTTTTTCACCAACGAGGGTGGGGGTAACGTGATGATGTTCATGAACCTCATCTGGGCTTGGGGCCATCCGGAGGTCTACATCCTGATCCTGCCGGCGTTCGGCGTGTTCTCCGAAGTGGTCTCGACCTTCTCCCAGAAGCCGCTGTTCGGCTACCGCTCGATGGTGATCGCGACCATGGTGATCTGCATCTTCGCCTTCATGGTGTGGCTGCACCACTTCTTCACCATGGGTGCCGGCGGCGACGTGAACGGCGTGTTCGGCATCGCCACCATGATCATCGCGGTGCCGACCGGGGTGAAGGTGTTCAACTGGATGTTCACCATGTTTGGCGGCCGGGTGACGTTCTCGAGCCCGATGCTGTGGGCGCTGGGCTTCATGATCACGTTCGTGCTGGGCGGCATGACCGGCGTGCTGCTGGCGGTGCCGCCGGCGGACTTCGTTCTGCACAACTCGCTGTTCCTGGTCGCGCACTTCCACAACGTCATCATCGGCGGCGTGCTGTTCGGCTCCTTCGCGGGCTACATGTACTGGTTCCCCAAGGCCTTCGGCTTCCGCCTGCACGAGGGCCTGGGCAAGTGGTCGTTCTGGTGCTGGCTGGTCGGCTTCTACGTCGCCTTCATGCCGCTCTACGTGCTCGGCCTGATGGGCATGACCCGGCGCATGCAGCACTACGACGTCGCGGCCTGGCGGCCCTGGCTGCTGGTCGCGGCGTTCGGCGTCGTCATCATCCTCGCCGGCATCGTCCTGATGTGCGCGCAACTGTTCGTCAGCATCCGCCGGCGCGACGAGCTGCGCGACTGGACCGGCGATCCCTGGGAGGGCCGTTCGCTGGAATGGGCGACGAGCTCGCCGCCGCCGGCCTACAACTTCGCCGTCCTGCCCGAAGTCACCGGGGAGGACGCCTACTGGGGCATCAAGGAACGCGCCCGCGAGCAGGGCGATTTGACGGCCCGGCCCGACTACGTGGACATCGAGATGCCGCGCAACAGCCCGACCGGCTTCGTCTGCGCCTTCTTCGCAGCGGGCTTCGGGTTCGCCATGGTCTGGCACATCTGGTGGATGGCGATCGCCACCCTGGCCTGCGCGGTCGCCACCTTCGTGGTGTTCGCCTGGCGCGACCGGAGCGAATACGTCATCCCCGCCGCCGAGGTCGAGCGCGGCGACCGGCGCCGGCGCCAGGCGGCCCACGCGCGGCTGGAGCTCGCGCAGTGACCCGGCTGAACCCTGGCGCCGCGCCGCGCCCGTTCCTCCTGCGCGGCCTGGGTAGGGCGCTGTTGGGGGTGGGTGCGGCCGTCGCGGCTTTGGTGGCGCTGCGCCCGGTCCAGGACCGGGCCACTGCGCCATACATGGACGACGCCCGAGCGCAGCCCGGTCCGCAACCGCTGCCCCGTAGCCGCGACCTGCCCGATCCACCGCTCAGAAGGCGGGCCGACCCATACCGGCTGGGCCACGCCAGCGATGACCGGCAGCCGAGCACCGAGCACGGCGAGCGCGGACCGGCGTCCAAGCGGATCATCGTCGGCTACGGCTTTTGGGTGTTCTTGCTGTCGGACATCATCATGTTTGCGGCCTTCTTCGCGGCCTACGCCGTTCTGCACGGCCGCACCGCCGGCGGCCCCTCCGGACAGGACCTGTTCGACATCACCAGCGCGGCGCTCGAGACCGGGTGCCTGCTGACCTCCACGCTGGCTTGCGGCCTAGCCATGGTGGGCCTGCACGCGCGCGACGCCCGCTGGTTCTACTTCGGCATGGCCGCGACCTTCGTGCTGGGGGCGGCCTTTTTAGCGCTCGAGCTGCGCGAGTTCTGGTCGATGATCGCCGCCGGCAACGGGCCGGCGCGCAGCGCCTTCCTGTCCTCGTTCTTCGCGCTGGTCGGTCTACATGGGGCGCACGTCTCCGCCGGGCTGCTCTGGCTGCTGACGATGGTGGCCCAGGTCTGGGTCAAGGGTCCCCGCGCCGACATCCTGCGCCGGGTTCTGTGCTTCAGCCTGTTCTGGCATGCGCTCGACATCGTCTGGATCGGCCTGTTCACCGTCGTCTATTTGATGGGAGTGCAGGCATGAGCGACGCCGAGACTGCCAACCATCGCCTGGACCAGGACCGGGCGCCCGGCGACCAGCGATCTGACCAGCCCGGAAAAGGCGCCCGCGGCTACCTGGTCGGCTACGGCCTGGCCGTCGTGCTGACCATCGTCTCCTTCGTGGTCGCGCGCACCACGCTGGTCTGGACGCCCAGCATCCCCATCGCGCTGTTCGCGCTGGCGATTGCGCAGATGGGCGTGCACCTGGTGTTCTTCCTTCACATCAGCACCGGCCCGGACAGCACCAACAACGTCATGGCCCTGGCCTTCGGCGTGCTGATCGTATTCCTGCTGATCGCCGGCTCGATCTGGATCATGGGACACCTCGACACCAACATGCCGAGCATGGACAAGGTCATGCAGATGCAGCGATGATCGGCGCCGCCGCGGTGCATTGCGCCGAACGCTTCAGCCAGCCCGGGATGCTTTGCCTTGGCGTATGAGATTAGCGTCGGACCCGCGCAGCTCACGATCCATATCGGCGAATGCGTGCTGATCACCGAGACCGATGGCCAGATCCGTCAACCGAGCGAGCGCGGCCTGTTCTACCGCGACACCCGCGTCATCAGCGAGTGGGAGATCACGGTCGACGGCCGCCCCTGGCAGGCGCTGAGCGCCGCCGCCGTCGCGCACTACGCGGCACAGGTGGTGATGACCAACCCGGCCCTGCCCACCGACACGGCTGCGCTCCCCGCCGGCAGCATCAGCCTGACCATCGGCCGCATGCTCGGCCTGGGCGGGATGTGCGAGACGCTCACGATGCGAAATCACAACCGCACCGCGGTCCGCATCCTGCTCGCGGCGCGGATGCGGTGCGACTTCGCCGACATTTTCGACGTCAAGTCCCACCAAATCATCTCCCGCGGCGAGACCATCACGACCTGGTCCGCCGCAGAAGGCCGGTTGGATACCCTGCACACCAACGACGATTTCCGCCGCGGCGTCTCCGTGTCTCCGGCGCCACGCAGCCCGGTGCCTACTCTGCAGGACGGCGCACTCGGCTTCCTCGTGGAGCTCGCGCCGCAGGCTAGCTGGCAAGCGGAACTGCTCTATCGCCTGATTGACGGCACCAAGCTGCTGGAGGCCTCGTCGGACCGGTTCGCCGAACAAACGACTTCGGCACAGGCCCGCGCCTCCGACGCTTGGTGCGAGCAGGCCATGCAGCTGCGCAGCAGCTACGTGCCGATGCAGCTCCTGTTCGAGCAGTCGCTCGACGACCTGGCGGCGCTCCGCCTGCCCATCGAGGGCACCAATCTCGAGGCGTTCGTGCCGGCGGCCGGCATTCCGTGGTTCGCAGCACTGTTCGGCCGCGACAGCCTGGTCACGGCGCTGCAGACCGTGCCGGTCTACCCTGATTTCGCCCGCGGCGCGCTGGAGGTGCTGGCGCGCTACCAAGCCGACGGGACGGACGACAACCGGGACATGCAGCCGGGCAAGATCCCGCACGAACTCCGCAACGGCGAACTCGCCGCACTCGGCCTGGTGCCGTACCGGCCGTACTACGGCACCGCCGATGCCACCCCGCTCTACCTGATCCTGCTGCACCAGACCTGGCGCTTCACCGGTGACGACGGGCTGATCCGCACGCATCTCGGCACCGCCGAGCGCTGCCTGCGCTGGATCGACGACTACGGCGACCTCGACGGCGATGGCTTTCAGGAATACCGGCGCCTCGCCCCGGACGGGGCGGAGAACCAGGGCTGGAAAGATTCCGGCAACGGCGTGCTCGACGAGGCCGGCGACGACGTGCCGGCGCCCAAGGCGCTGTGCGAGCTGCAGGGCTACGTCTACGACGCCTGGCGCCGCATGGCCGAGGTGTTCGAAACGCTCGGCCAGGCCGAACGGGCGACGGCGCTGCGCGGCAAGGCGCAGGACCTGTTCGACCACTTCAACGCCGTGTTCTGGGACGACGAGCAGCAATTCTACGCGCTCTGCCTCAACCCGGCGAAGCGGCCGGTGATGAGCATCAGCTCCAACCCGGGGCACCTGCTATGGTCCGGCATCGTGCCGCAGGATCGCGCCGCCGCCGTGGTGCGGCGGTTGATGGCAGACGACATGTGGAGCGGCTGGGGCGTGCGCACGCTGTCGGCCGCGCACCCGGCCTACAACCCGCACGACTACCAGCTCGGCGCCATCTGGCCGCACGACAACGGCCTGATCGCATTGGGCTTCAAGCGCTATGGCTTCCATGCTGAAGCGGCACGGATCGTCAAGGGCATGGTCGACGCCGGCAGCCGCTTCCTGCTGCACCGGTTGCCCGAGGTCTTCGCCGGCACCGGCCGCGACGACACGCCGTTTCCGGTCCAGTACCTCGGCGCCAACGTGCCCCAGGCCTGGGCGGCCGGCGCGATGTTCACCTTCGTCCGCGCTCTGCTCGGGGCCGGAGTGGACCTCTCCGACAACATTGTCTCGCTCGACCCGTTCCTGCCCGACTGGCTGCCGGACCTGCACATCGAGGGCCTGCACGTCGGCTGCCGCCGGGTCGACCTGCATGTCTGGCGCCAGGACGGCGAGACCCGCGCCTCGCTGTCCGGCGATCCGGCCGTCAAACTGGTGATTCGCTCCGTCGCGGATACCTCCCAGTCCCCCTGACCACTCAGCCCACGACCAGCGTCTTCGTCTTCGGCAGCTGATCGATTACCGCCCGCGGCAGGTGCAGGTGCGCCTCAATGAGTTCGGGCGGCAGCACCGCCATCCATTGCCGCAGCGAGACGTCCTCATACATCGGATAGCGGAACATCTCGAGGAAACGCAGCGTCTCGGTGCCGGTGTTCTCGATGTAGTGGCCCATCGCGAAGGGAGCATAGCCCACGTCGCCGGCCTGGAAGTCGAACGTCCGGGCATTCGACGAGGAACCGAACACCGTCATCCGGCCCTTGCCGCCGAGGTAATACTGCCACTCGTCCACAGTCGGGTGCCAGTGCAGCTCCCGCATCGCGCCGGGCTCGATCTCGACCAGGGCGGCCGTGGTCGTGGTCATGGCGAAGTTGCGCTGGTCCACGATCCGCACCGCGCCGCCCTTGAACGTCTTGGCTGGCATCGAATACAGGTTCTTGAAGGTGAACGGCTTGGGCGTCGATCCCTTCGGGTCAGAGGTCTGGTCTCGCGCGAGCGCCGGAGGCACCGGGGCCTCGAAGATGTAGAGCTCCTTCGGCACCTTGCCGAAGGCGTCGGCCGAGGTCTGGAAGTTCTTGGCCAATACCTCCCTCGGCGTGTGATTGAACCAGTCGCTGATCAGGAAGGTGTTGTCCTCGGAGAAGCCGCCGTCGTCGAACACCAGCAGGAACTCGCACCCGTCCGAACCGGTGCCCTGGATCGAGTGCGGCAGCCCGGACGGGAAGAACCACAGATCGCCCTCGGTCACGTCGTCGATGAAGTTGCGGCCCTCCTGGTCGACGATGGTGACGCGGGCGTCGCCCTTGAGCATGAGGGCCCACTCGGTCGCCTTGTGCCAGTGCAGCTCGCGAATCGCCCCGGCGTTCAGCCGCATGTTGACGCCGGCCATCTCCTTGGAAACCGGCAGCTCGCGCGTGGTGGTCTCGCGCGCCCAGCCGCCGTTCTCGAGCCGCATGTGGCTGTCGGCGAAGGCCCACTTCATGTTCGGCAGCCCGCCATGGTCGGTGCGCGGCGGCGCCAGGATGTCCGGATTTTGCCGCTCGACCGGCATGTTGCGGGGCCCGACGACGTTCGAGCCCACCCCGGGGCCGGTCGGCTCGGGCGCCTGCGCGGCGGCGGCCCCGGCCGCGAGCAGGGCGGCGCCGCCGCCGAGCGTGGCCGAGATCATCGATCTGCGAGATGCTTTTTCCATGTCCAAACTCCTGCCTATCGGGAATCAGAATTGCAGCTGGCCGCGCACGGCGACCGCGTCGAATCCGCGTGGGGCGGACCCTCCATCGACGGTGGCGTGCTCGTATTGCAGTCCGAAGCGCAGAGCCTCGACTGGCCGCCAATTGACGATCGCCGACCAGATCCGCTCCTGCCCGCCGCGCACGTCCGCACTGTTGAGGTCCAGCGTCGAGTAGCGGGCGCCGACCTCCACCGAACCGAACTGCCCATTGCGCGGATCGAACCGTTCCGAGGGCTTCGGCGCGCCCCAGGCGCCATCGGCCGGCTTCCACTCGCGCGGCGTGCCGAGCACGGTGTAGGCCGCCTGCGCATACCAGCCGCTGAACGACAGCGTGCCGCCGCCCGCATCTTCGCGCCGGTTCAGCAGGATCGAATACCACTCGGCCTGCATCCAGAGCCGGCCGGTCGCGAACCCCACCTCCGGCCCGACCGAGCCGATGCTCCTGGCCCGGATTGACCCGGTCGAGAGCGGCGCCTTCACGTCGTCGATTTGCAGTTCCTGCTGCTCGGACAGCGAGTAGGCCGGAAGCGCACCCGCGGCGCGTGCCGGGCGGAACGCGTATTCGCCGGATGCGCCGAGGTGGACCAGAAACGCATCCGTCTTCCACGGCAACCCCGCCGCTCGGACGACGACCGCGCGCTGGTCGCCGTCCCGGCCCGGCCCGGCCCGGCCCGCTGTCAGCGCCGTCGCCACGTGGTAGCGCTTGCCCGAGGCCTGCACCTGCACCGCCTCGCGCTCGATCCCGGCGGCGATGCCGCGTGTCAGCGTGGAGACGCCGGCCCGTTCCAGGAATAGCGTGTCGCCAGCGCCCTGCATCGATTCCAGCCCGAAGCTCGGCTTGAACACGCCCACCGTGAAGGCGAAAGGCTTTAGGCCGGCATAGGTGACCTGTGCCTCGAACAGCTGCTGCTTGCCGCCCGGCGTCGATCCGAAGTCCCAAATCAGCCCGGCCTCGAGCTGGTCGGTGACCTTCAGCTTGGCTCCGGTACGCAGCCGCCGCGCATTAAACCCGGCAGCTTGCCCGCCCGGCCGGCTCTGGTCGAAGCCGCCCTCATCGAGCTGGTATAGGCCGTATGGGCTCAGGGCTACGCCGTCCCCGAGATTGACCGACAGGTCCGCCGCATGACCCGGCCCTGCCGAGGCCAGCAAGACGCCGGAGAGGAGCAGCGGGCGAGCGGCGCGCATCCGCCTAATCCTGCCTGATCCGCACCGGCACGCCCTTGGACGCCGGCGTCTTGGACTCCCGGTCGTGGTACCAAAGCGGGATCAGCACGTTCATCTCCGGGTAGTAGCCGCCGAGGCAGCCGTCCGGCAGGTCGAACGGGGTCACCGCCAGGCCGGCCAGCTCGCGGTGCGCATCGTCGCCAGCGTCGCCCACCAGGCTGACCTGCTGGCCCTCCCGCAGGCCTTCGCGCCGCATGTCGTCCGGGTTGATTAGCAGCACCATGCGCGAGCCCTCGATGCCGCGCAGCCGATCGTCGTGGCCGTAGATCGTCGTGTTGAACTGGTCGTTGGACCGCATGGTGATCAGATGGAACCGCCCCGGCGCGTCCCCCACGCCCAACGCGCTCAGCGTATCGGGCACGCTGAACTCGGCTCGCCCGCTCTCGGTCTTCCAGATGCGCTCGTGCGCCGCGTTGCCGCGGTAGAACCCGCCGGGCTGGAACATGCGCGCGCTGTAGTCGTGGAACTCCTCGGGGTAGGTCTGGGCGACCAGGTCGCGGACCACGGCGTAATCGCCGGTCCAGCGGTCCCACTCCCATTTCGGGTGCGCCGGCAGCGTCGCCTTGGCCATGCCGGCCACGATCGCGAGCTCCGACAGCAGGTCCGGCGAGGCCGGCTTACGCTTGCCGATCGAGCCGTAGATGTGGCTGAAGCTGTCCTCGATGCTGACCGCCTGGCGCCCGCCGTCCTGCATGTCCTCCTCCGAACGTGCGAGGCACGGCAGCAGGTAGCCGGCGCGGCCCGGGAACAGGTGGCTGCGGTTCAGCTTGATGGCGATCGAGACGGTGAGCGCCAGCCCGGTCCAGGCACGCTCCATCGCGTCGCGGTCGGGGATCGCGCGGACGAAGTTGCCACCCAGGCCGATGAAGGCCTGCACGGAACCGTCGATCACGCCCTGGCAGGCGTCCACCGTGGTGAGGCCGTAGTCGCGCGGCGGCTGGAATTCGAACAGCTCGGCGAGCTTGTCCAGCGGAACCAGGTCGGGCTTTTCGGAGATGCCCACGGTGCGCTGACCCTGCACGTTGGAATGCCCGCGCACCGGCGAGATGCCGGCGCCCTGGCGGCCGATATTGCCGCGCAGCAGCAGTAGATTGACCAGCATGGCGATGCTCTGGGTGCCGTGCACGTGCTGGGTCAGGCCCATGCCGTAGACCCCGATCACTCGCTCGACCGCCACGTAGACCTCCGCCGCTTCTTGCAGTTCGGCGCGCCCGAGGCCGCAGACGCGCTCGATCTCCTCCCAGTCGGCGGCCTCCGCGGCGGCGATGAAAGCGTCGATCCCCTGCGTGTGCTGCTCGATGAACAGGCGGTCGAGCACGCCGGGCTGGCCGGCCTCGCGGCGCTGCCGGTCGACGGCGAGCACGTGCTTGCACAGGCCCATCAGAGCCGCGATATCTCCGCCGGGCCGGACCTGCAGATACATGTGCGACAGGTCGGTCGCGTGCCCGGTCAGCATTTCCAGCGGGCTCTGCGGGTTGACGAACTTCTCCAGGCCCCGCTCGCGCACCGGATTGAAGGTGATGATCTTGCAGCCGCGCCGCACCGCCTGCTGCAACGGATGCAGGAACCTCGGGCTGTTGGTGCCCGGGTTCTGGCCGAAGTAGAAGATGGCGTCGCAGTGCTCGAAATCCTCGAGCTGGCAGGTCCCGACCGGCGAACCGATCACCTTCTTCAACCCCACCGATGTGGTCTCGTGACACATGTTGGAGCTGTCGGGCAGGTTGTTGTGGCCATACATGCGCGCGAACAGGGCGAACAGGTACGAGGTCTCCAGCGACGCCTTGCCCGACGCGTAGAAGACCGCTGATTTCGGATCGACCGCGCGCAGCCCGGCCCCGATGCCGACGAACGCCTCCTCCCACGCGCAGGGCACGTAGTGGTCGGTCGCCGGGTCGTAGCGCAGCGGCGCCGTCAGCCGGCCCTGCATCTCGAGATCGTAGTCGTCCCAGCCGCGCAGCTCGCTGACGCTGTGCTTGGCGAAGAACGCCGGCTCGCACCGGTCGCGCGTCAGCTCCCAGATGGTCGACTTGGCGCCGTTCTCGCAAAATTCGAAGATGTGAGGCTCGGCCGGCTTGCCCCAGGCGCAGGAGGTGCACATGAAGCCCTCCGGCTTGTTCTGCCGCGACAGCGTCTCGAGCACCGCCGGGCTGGCGAGCTCGCGCGCGAACACCTTCGCCATCCCCTTGACCGACCCCCACCCGCCGGTCGCCCCCTCGTAGCCTTTAGTGTCGGTCGCCTTGTCGTTCACGTCGTTCTCTCCGGCCGGTGCTGGGTCTCGATTAACGCGCAGTCCGCCACCAGGACCGACCGGGTTACCTCAAGCGGTGATGCGGGCGGCGATATGATCGGCGACACGCAACGCGTTTGCGATGATGGTGAGCGTCGGATTGACCGCCCCAACCGACGGAAAGAAGCTCCCGTCGGTGACGTAGAGGTTGTCGAGTTCATGGGTCTTGCACCATCGATCCAAGACCGAAGTGATCGGGTCATCGCCGAATCGTATCGTCCCGGCCTGATGCGTTGTCGCGTCGTAACCAAAGGCGCGCCCGACGAACAGCGTGCGATCAAGAAGGTGAGTGGTCATGCCGAAGCCACTGACCTTATTCTGCATCTTTTGGCGGAACAGTTTGTGCGCTTTCAGGTTCGTCTCGAACAAGTCAAGCCTCACGCCCCCATCCTTGTAGTAAATCCGGTTCTCCGGCTTCGGCAGATCCTCCGAGAAGCACTCGAACGAGACGCAGTGATCGGCCATGACGTCAAACGGTGCTTCGGGCAGCCATTGCAAAAGATTGGGCAGGCCTTGGCCCCGGATCATCACGCCATCCAGCTTGCCGAATAGCTGAAAGTTGCCAAGCGGAAACGGAAAGTCGTCGTCGCGATCCGGGTTGCCCAGGTAGTAGTCGTTCATCCCCATCGTTTTCTGATGGCGCGTCGGATTGGGTGTTCGGGAAATCCCCAGCACCAGGGTGATGTTCTGACGAAGGTAGTTGCGCCCGACCTGGCCCGACGCGTTCGCGAGACCGTTCGGATGGATGTCGCTGGTCGAGCGCAGCAACAGCAGCGCCGAGAGGAGTGCGCCGCAGGCAACGACGACGATGTCAGCGCGTGCCTCGAACGGCTCACCATCCTTGGTCCCGACCACGCCGGTGACGACCCGCCCGGTCGCATCGGTTACGAGCCGGTCGATGTCGGTGTTCGTCGACAACGTCAGGTTGGGCCAGTCGCGCAGCGCCGGGTCGACGCATATGACCTGCGCGTCGGCTTTCCCGTTGGTCGGGCATGGGAAGCCGTTGGTGAGTCCGCACTTGATGCAAGGTGAGCCAGGGGCCGCGTGGCCATGCTCGTCTTCGGTCAGGAGCACACCGGTCGGTAGATGGAAGGGATGCAGGCCTTCGCGAGAGAGACTGTCCGCGAGTTCCGCGATGTGCGGCTCATGGGAGACTGGCGGATAGGGGTATGGTGTGGTGGTCCACGGCTCCGTCGGGTCCTCCCCTCGCTGGCCGTGAACGTGATAGAGGCCCTCGGCCTTCTGGTAGTAGGGCTCGAACTCGTCATATCCGACAGGCCAGGCTGGAGAGACCCCGTCGGGGTAGCGAATTTCGCTGAAATCCTGTTCGCGCAAGCGGAACAGCACACTTCCAAAGAACTTGCTGTTGCCACCCACGTAGGAATACATCAATGGCTGGACCTTGCTTCCGTCCTGGGCGGTCCACGTTCGTTCGGCGACGTAATGGCCGTTGACGAAACGTTCACTTGCCCAGTTCTCCGGCTCTCTCTTTAGGTAGCATCCTCGTTCGATGAGCAAGATGCGCTTGCCGGTCTGCGCGAGCCGCCAAGCCATCCCTGCTCCGCCGGGTCCGGAGCCGACAATGATGATGTCATATCGTTCGCCGCCCATAGCCGCTCCTCTGATGACGACGCTGGCAATCAACGTCTGAATGCGACCAGTCCTTCACGCCTCGCCGGGTAAGCCGAGCTGGTCTGGTCGACATTCAATCTGAACAGGTAAGCTGCTGCGGAGTGCAGCGTCTTATGCAAATAGCACACAGCTTTTGATTTCTGGCCGTTACCGGTCGAGCCTCCTCATGGCCTGATCTGGCCGCAGGACGGCTGACGCCTCGATCGCCTCTGCCGCAATGGCGACCGGGTGGCTATTTTGCGCCGGCGCGAGTGCCGTTGCATCGCGAACCAAAATAGCCGCTCGGCCGCCATCCTTCCGCTCCGCTTCGGCCTGCAAGCGCAGGTGCGTCGTCGATCGCCATCAGAGGCCGCGATGGGCGCGGTCACCACCTGGAGCACTACGTGGCCGGCCTCGCACCCGCCCCATAAGCTGCAGCCGGCGTCTTGCTCGCTTTGCGTAACATGCTCATCATCCCGCCATGCCGCACGTCATCGTCGAGTATTCCGCCAATCTCGAGCCTGACCTGTGCCCGACGCGTCTGGTGCAGGCGCTTCCATCGAACCGCGCTGGACACTGGGGTATTCCCGATTGGGGGATTGCGGACGCGCGCGGAGCGACGTGACGTGTTCGTTGTCGCCGACGGGAACCCGGATAACGCATTCGTCGCCGTCCTAGCCCGCATCGGCGAAGGCCGCGAACCGTCGACCCGGCTCGCGGTCGCGCGCGCGCTGATGGCGACGCTGGAGGCCGAGACGGCCGCAGCCTTCGCGTCCCGCGGGCTCGGGCTGACCGTCGAGGTGCAGGAGATCGAGCGGGCAGAAGGTGGAGATGTATTCGAGGAGGCGTCCGAACGGGAACATCATCCGCTCGGTACTATCATCCTGCCGGACTTGACCGTTCACCCGGGTGGTGACGTGGAAGATGACGGCAATTGGTGATTCTGCTCCTAGCGGTATGCCGTAGCCGTGCTGATTAACGCCTTGGCGTGCCGTATGGGCTGACATGACCCCACATGACCGGCAGATAGTTGTTCTGGAGCGGGCAGATTGGATGACCTGGCTCGAGCTGTCGCGGCCGGAAGCAGAACTGCTGCAACCCTTGCCCGCGGGCAGCCTGCATGTCGAACAGGTGCGGTAAGCCGACACGGGGTCACCAAGCCCTCCCCTGCCGGTCAGGACACGCCCACGCTGCCTCCTCATGGCCTGATCTGGCCGCAGGACGGCTGACGCCTCGATCGACTTTGCCGCAATGGCGGCCGGGCAACTTTCTTCCCCTGCGCTGGCGCGCATTCCTCGCGATCCAAGAAAGCCGCCCGGCCGCCATCCTCCGCTCTGCTTCGGCCCACAAGCGGGTGCGTCGTCGATCGCCTGCGGCCTGCAGATCGCCATCGGAGGCCGCGATGGGCGCGGTCCCGAGACAACAGGAGAGAGCACCATGGCGACCATCGGCACCTTCACCCGCACCAACGGCAGCTTCACCGGCGCGGTCAAGACCCTCAGCATTAACGCCAAGACCACGATCAAGCCCGCCGACAAGGCCAACGATCGCGCGCCCGACTACCGCATCCTCACGGGGTCTGCCGTGGAGTTCGGGGCCGCCTGGAAAAAGACCTCCGGCGAGGGTCGCGAGTATCTCTCGGTCAAGCTCGACGACCCCAGCTTCCCCGCCCCGATCTACGCCACCTTGGTCGAAGCAGACGAAGCCGGCACGTTCAACCTGATCTGGTCCCGCCGCAACGGCGACTGACCCGGCGCCGCCTCGCATCGAAAGTGCGAGGCGGTTCTCCTCAGGCGCTAAAATCTTCTCGTTGAGAGTCTTACGAATATCTCCGCCCCAAGTCAGCAGCATTCCAAAACACCGCCGCGATGACCGGAGGATCGCTTACCTCGTAAGCGAACCAGTAACGCCCCTCCTTGAGCCAGGCGCGTCCGGGACGCGCGACCTCGCGATAGGTCGGTGAGCTCTCGGACCTGCTGGCGGGCTGTTGCTGAAAGACGGATCAACAGCCCGGCGCGTTGACGGCCGGCGTTTCCGGCTCGGCGTTCATCTCGGCCTCGAGCTCCGCGAGTTGCACATGCAACTCGTCGAGCACCTCGTCCGCCGACACCGTACGGTTATGCGCGATATCGTCGTCCGCTTGTGCGAGAGCATCGATCCACTCGGCTGGCCCTTGACTCTGGTCGCGTTCCATCTCCCCAGTATACGACGCTATCGGCGGAAGTTCCATCGTGATGGGCTCCGTCGGCTGCGCCTGACTGACTTGGACCTTCCCACTTCGCGCCAGCTCCAGCCCGGCGACGAGTGTGCTGGCCAGCGCGGCGCGGCAACGCAATGCCCGCTCCGGCCCGTCAGTTGAACCGGGCGGCAAGAACAGCGCGATCTCTCCAGTGACTCCTTCCGATAGCAGGCGCGTGATCCGCGCTGAGGCATCCGCCACGCGCCAGAGCGGCGCCCGGGCCGGCGTGTAGAATTCCGTGAGGTCCGGCACCCGAAGCACGACCAGGCAGGCCCGGAACAGGTCCGCCACATCGGCCACTCGCGCCGTTCGGCTCGCTTCGGGCACGCCGCGCGCGAACGCGTCGCGCCCGAGCTGCACACGCCCGCCCAGCCACTCAGCCACACGTCGCATCGCAACGCGTTCCAGCATGCGGCGGCGCAGCGCCTCCGCCTCTTCGCGCGCCGACCGGGCCTCGGCCGCATCCGGCGGCAGCAGCAGGCGCGACCGCAACAGCGCGAGCTGCGCTGCCATGCCGAGCCACTCGCCCCAGCGCGACAGATCCGCCCGCTCGCGCGCTGCCAGCCCCGCCTGCAGCGCCGCCGCGAATGTGTCGACGAGCTGTAGGATAGAGAGCTGGCGCAAGTCGACCCGTCCGGCGCGCGCTAGCTCGAGCAGCCAATCGAGCGGACCCTCGAATCCGGACGCGGCCAGTACCGGCGGGCCACTTGATATTGCGTGCCGCGGTGGGTCCTCCCAGGCCGGATCTGGACCGGTCTGCATCACGGAAGATCATAGACCGGGCGCACGTCGAACCGCAGCCCCGGCCAGGCCTCGCGCACCGTGGCGATCGCTCGCCATGGCGTCCAATCTGCTGCCCAGAAGCTGACCCGCAAGGCGTCCGCCTCCTCGGCCGGGCGCAACGCCACATGCCGCAGCGCCGCCGTCGTGCCCCAGTGCGTCCATAGCCAGGCGAGCGCCTCCGGATCATCGGAGTCAAGACGCAGCAAGTTGCCCGGCACCGGCACCAGCGCATGCAGGTCGAACGGACAAGCCCGGCTGCATCCGACCTGCGCCACCGCTCGCGCATGTCGCCGCCCGACCGCGTCGCGCAACTCGCCGGCCAGCAGCCGCGCTCCCTCGAGCGATAGACTGCGCTGCGGCGAAGCCGCCAGACGCAGGAACGCGTCCTCTTCCACCCTGTCGAGATTCAGCGTCCAGGGGATCACCCCTGCCCCGGCGGCAGCATCTCGGAACGCGGTGAGCGGCGCCGAGGGCCCGGTCACCGTCAGATGGTGGTACAACCAATCCGTGTGCGCTGGTACGAGCGTTTGGACGGCGGCGGCCGTCACGGTCCCCGGCGCGCCAGAATTAACCGGATGGCATCGGTGCCGAGCGCTTGCGGCTCGACCGTGCCCCAGCGCGTTACCTTGCGGAACACCGGTCCGTATCTGGTCCCCGATGATCGGAGCCACTCCTCGAGCGCTCGCCCGGGGCACAGATCGTGCCGTGGATTGCGCGGCACGGCGGCCGGGTTGTCGCCTAACAGTCGCACGCCGCTCTCATGAAAACGAAGCCACTCCGCCTGAAGACCGACGATCGGGCCACGCGACAGACCATGGGCCAGCAGCAACAACAGCGCTCGGTCGCGCAAGCCGGCCAGATCGCGCGGGCACCGTTGCGCCATGGCCATCAGGGTCGACGTACAGAGCGGCTGCGCCCGCCTGGCTCGCCCGGCGATCGCCCGGGCCTGCTTCAAGGCAAACCGAACGACCGGATCGCCGCCCGGCGGGGGGAAACCAAGTTGCCGATGACGCTGATCGATAGCCGCCAGGCGGCGCTGAAGCACCGCCCGTCCTGATGGCTCCCGCTGCAGGAAGAGCGCGACCAAGTCGGACGTGGCTGGCAGCGCGGGCTCGCCGCTTTCGGCGCAGAACCGGGCAAAGCGCGCCCAATCTCCCGCATAAAGCCGAACCGTCTCCGCCGCATGCTCGCACTGAACCGTGCCGGGTCGCGGGCCAGGATCGTTATCGTCCGTGGCCGCCGCCGCCCATTCCCGCATGCCGCCTACCCTGCTGAGAAAGCCCCCGAAAATCTGGCACTAAGCCGGGATTAAGGCAAGTCGACTAAGGCGTGGTAATGAAAGTAGGCGATGCGGCATGATTCCGGTATGTGAGAACATTTGTTCTGGCGCGCGTCGCCAGCCCGCCGAACTCCTTGGCGCCGACATTCCGAGCTTCTCAATCCGACCTATCGGCCACCTCTGCAAACGGTCGTTTCCACACGCATCCTTCAATTGTAAAACAGCACCGCTGAGCAGGATCGAACGGCATGGCGCCCGCAAGAACGGCCAAACTCCCCTCCCCCGGCCGACTAATCGGCTACGCGCGCGTCTCTACCGAGGACCAAGATACCGATCCTCAGCTTGACGAACTCCGGGCTATCGGCTGCAGCACCGTGCTTGAGGAACACGCCTCCGGCGCGGACCGCAGCCGGCCCATGCTGGCCCGTTTGCTTCGCGAAATCCAACCTGGCGAGACCCTGGTTGTGGTCCGGCTCGACCGCCTGGCCCGCTCGGTCAGCCATCTACTCGCGGTGATCGAGCAGTTGGAGGGGAGCGGCGCCCATTTCCGCAGCCTGCGCGATCCGATCGACACCACGACGCCGCAAGGTATGTTCTCGCTCCAGGTGCTCGGCGCCGTGGCCCAGCTCGAGCGGGCGCTGATTGCCGAACGCACTAAGGCCGGGCTGAGCGCCGCCCGCAGCCGGGGCCGAGTTGGCGGTAATCCCGGGCTGCGGGCCGGTGACCCGGACGCGATCCGCAAGCTGCGGGCGAGGCGCGACGCCGGATACCTGGCCGACGTGCTAGCTGGGCTTGATGCCTGGCTGCCGACGATACGCCGTATGCGCCCCAACCAGCCTTGGGGCGACGTCGTGCGGGTTCTCAATCACGACTACGACAGTACCTGGACGGTGGAGCGGCTCCGGCGAACCGTGCGCCGGCTCGTGACGGAGGGTATCATCGAGGCAACGTTGCTCGAGCGCTCGCGCCGTCAAAACGGTGACGACCGTCTTGTCAGGCTCATTGCGAACATTGCGGCCGCTGCGCCGGACCGCACCCTGCAGCAGATCGCCACCCAACTCGAGGCGATGCGAGAACGTACGCCACGTGGTGGCACGCGCTGGCATCCCTCCTCTGTCAAGCACCTGCTCGCTCGGGCGCAACGGCTTGGGCTAGCGAGCATCACTCCCACGCAAGTCCGGACTAATCTCTGGCGATAGGCGCGGGCAGAGGAAGCACCAGCGTATCCCGGCGTGCCACGCCTCCGTTAATCGAACGGCTAGACAGAATGCGAGGTGTGGATGACAGCACCGCTCCCAGGCGCACTCTCGTTGCAGCCCCGCTGGCGGACGGTCTGCTCAGCGTCGTAGCGGGAGGCGAGAAGCAGGATCCGCCGGAGCCGGCTCGCGCTGCACCCGCATTGCTGCTTTGGGATGGACCGCACCCGCACGCACCTGCCGGTCACAATGCCTCTCTCGTCGCGATACTCCCCTGTCCTTCCGGACACGCCCATGCCGCCTCTTGATGGGCTGATCTGGCCGCAGGACGGCTGACGCCTCGATCGCCTCTGCCGCAATGGCGGCCGGGCGGCTATTTTCCGCCGGCGCGAGCGCCTTTGCATCGCGAAACAAAATAGCCGCCCGGCCGCCATCCTCCGCTGCGCTATGGCCTGCACGCAGGTGCGGCGTCGATCGCCTGCGGCCTGTCGATCGCCATCGAGGCCGCGATAGGCGTGGTCCCGAGGGACAGACAGGAGAGCACCATGGCGACTATCGGGACCTTCACCCGCTCGGCCGGCGGCACCTTCACCGGCGCGGTCAAGACCCTCAGCATCAACGCCAAGACCACGATCAAGCCGGCCGACAAGGCCAGCGACAAGGCGCCCGACTACCGCGTCTTCGCCGGGTCTAGCGTGGAGTTCGGCGCCGCTTGGAAGAAGACCTCCGGCGAGGGCCGCGCTTATCTCTCGGTCAAGCTCGACGATCCCAGCTTCCCGGCTCCGATCTATGCCACCCTGGTCGAGGGCGAGGAAACCGGCAGCTACAGCTTGATCTGGTCCCGCCGCAACGGGGACTAACCTGGTTTGGCCCCGTGCCACCGCGCGGGGCCGCTTCCCTTGCGCTCCACTGGCCACCCTGACCAGGCGGCATTCAGATCCGCTCCGCCGCCCAACCCGGCGGCGGTCCCATGCAGGCCGATGCTGTGAACCCAGCTACCAGGTAGACCGGAGCCAGTCGGCCGCCGCAGCCCCGAACGGGCGCGGGAGAACGCCCCTAGACGGTAACGCAGCCAGTCGGACAGACGGTGCGTGATGGCGAAGTCGGGCGGATGCGCTCGGCCAGCGTGGATTTCTTAGAGGAACAAGCAAGAACAACGGGCGCGCGAGCCGGTTACCTCTCGTCCCCTGCCCTGCCCCGGGTCGATCGAGACTAGGGGAGCGCCTTCACTGCCCTTCCATCGTAACCGGCGGCCAAGGTCGAACTGCCTCAACACCGCTACGCGCCGCTGGGCGGCTCCGGCCCGTCCGCCACGCCAGGACAGGACCGCGTAGCCCGCAAGGCGGTGCGCCTCGCGTCCTCCGCAGCCCGGCCCCGCTCGCGCACAGGCCTCCGGTGCTGACCCAGTCCGAGGGCCGCCGGGTCGTGCTGAGCACCAGCAACGGGCTGGGATCCAGAGGAGCAGCGAGCATGACCACGATCCGCACCGGCACCACCCTGACCAACCGCGACATCCGTCGGCTTGAGCGCCACGGCTATGAGATCCTCGCCATTGAGACCCGCCAGGTGGATGCGGGACCTCGGGAGACGATTATCTGGGGACGCGAGGACGACCTTGGCATACCGGAACACTCCTTGCCCTTCTGACGAGCGGTGCAGGGCCGGTCCGCAAGGGCCGGCCTTTCGTCCGGCCGCCGGGAACCCGCGAAGAATAAGGATTGTAAGCAATCGCGCTTATGCGGCATCCTGCCATCCGGACAGGATACCATCCGGTAATCCCATAATCTGGATTGACGCATGAAGATCGTTGCAGTCGTGTCGCAGAAGGGAGGCGCCGGCAAGACGACACTGGCGCTGCACATCGCCGTCGCTGCCGAGCGCACGGGTTTGTCGGCGGCGATCCTGGATATGGACCCGCAAGGAACGGCCGAGCGATGGAGCGAATGGCGCAAGGAGGAACCGCCGGCGGTCGTAGCGGCCAAAGCAACCACGCTCAACCGCCGGCTCGAGCAGGCGAGGGCAGGGGAGGGGGATCTGGTGGTGATCGACACGCCGCCCCTGGCTCAGACCGAGGCGCGTGAGGCTGCCCGCATCGCCGACCTCATCCTGATCCCCTGCCGGCCCTCCGCGTTCGACCTCGACGCCATCCGCATCACGGCCGACCTGGCGAACGACATCCGCAAGCCGGCCTTCGTCGTGGTGAACGCCGGGCCGCCGCACGGAACGGCCGTCTACAAGGACGTCGCCGAGACCGTAGAGCGCTTCGGGCTGCGAGTGGCGCCGACACGCCTCGCGGAGCGCGCAGCCTTTCGGCATGCCGTCCGAGAAGGCAAGTCGGTGCAGGAGCTGGAGCCCGATAGCCGGGCGGCCGAGGAAGTCGCGTTGCTCTGGGAATGGATTGCAGGACAACTTGGCATCCCCCAATCCCGCAATCCGGCAATCCGCACGAAAGCTGAGGCATGAGGAAGAACGTCTTCTCGAACGTCGCAGAGCGTGAGCCCAAGACTGCAGCGGCCCCGCCCTCCGTCGCCGACACTCCGCAGAGCTATCCCAAGCATCGCCAGGGCAAGAAGGCCCTGATCGCCTACTTCTCGCCTGCGGTCAGCAAGGCACTGCGGCAGATGGCCCTCGACGAGGATTCCACCATGCAGTCCCTGCTCGGGGAGGCGATTGACCTTCTCATGCGGGATAGAGGGAAACATCCGTTTGGGGAGCGCTAAGCGTGCCTCGCGATACCCCGCGACCAGACTCCACACAGCGACGGAAATCCGACTCGGGAGCGGGCGCAAGCGTCAGGCGCGGCACGTGGCCAGCTTTTATCCACAGAGTGGCCGTGGAGTCTGGTCGCAGCCTTTGTGGAGTCTAGACGCGCGACTCGTAGTTATCCCGTGGAGTCTGGTCGCACACACTAATAGTAAGAACAAATAATCCTTCAAATAGCCTGCGCGACTAGACTCCAAATTGCATTAGACAGGAAAAGTGGGCCATGAACCTGATTATGGCTGAAGTGCATCGATTGATTGCGCAGAAGGGTGTCGAGGAGGCTCGCCGACAGGCGATCACCAAGCACGAGCGGGTGATCGTCGAGGCGGCGTACCAAGTTCTCAGCGAAGAGGCCGACAAGCTGGGGTTCACCTACTCCGGCTTCGCCCTGACGTCGCTTCCGCACAAGCCGCAAACGGACATGGTCTGGCGTCGGGAAGGTCATAATCTAACGATGCTGGTCCAGAGCGGCGTCGACCGGTCGGGTGCGGCGCTTGGCGTTCCCTACGGCTCCTACGCGCGCTTCATCCTGCTGTTCTTGCAGAGCGAGGCGATCAAGACCGGCAGCCGGGAGATCGAGCTGGGCCGGTCGATGCGTGTTTGGCTCGGGAACATGGGGCTCTCGATCGGCGGAACGACCTATCGGCTCGTCAACGAACAGGCCCGGCGGATTTCCGGCTGCACACTGACCTTTTACGCCGATCGCGACCACAAGGAGATCATGCGTCGCGGCGGCTTCGTCGATGGCGCAATCACGATGGCGGACATGGCGGGAGATCAGCCAAGCCTCTGGCAGGAGCGGGTGCTGCTCAACGAGGAATTCCATCGAGCGCTGCAGAATCACCCCGTGCCGCTCAGCGAAGCCGCGCTGCGAGCGATCGGCCCGCGGAGCATGGTGCTCGACATCTACATCTGGCTCGCCTACCGCCTGCACGCCTTGAAAACCGACGTTGAGGTATCGTGGCCGTCGCTCTACGCTCAGTTCGGCGCCGGCTACGGGCGACTTAGAGATTTTCGCGCGGGTTTCCTGGCAGGCCTGGAACTCGCCGTGGCCGTTTATCCTGAAGCTCGTATCGGACTTGACGATCACGGGGTGGTACTAAGGCCATCCCGACCGGCGGTCGCCAAGTCTTAAGCCGTGTGGAGTCTGGTCGCGCTTCTGGATGGTAAACGCAGGACTGCGCCGGGCCTGCCCTGGCTGATTGTCGCAGAAGGGTGGACAGCAGACGTAGCCAGCGGCGTCTCGCCTGTTGTCAAAGCTAGCCTGGCGTAGCTACGTCCGCATCTTGCGGGATAGTTGCTTTTTGGCATCGAGTCATTCAGGTTGAACTTGCACCGTTTGGAGCGGCATTGATGAGATGGATGGTCCCTGTGATGCTGACTGTGGCAACCACGCTCTTCCTGAACAGCACGACCGGCGCGCATGCGCAAAAACCGCCTGACTTGGTTCCGATCTTCAATCTGACGAACGGCTATGACCGGATCATGGTCAATAACTGTGCAGCTCGCAGAGAAGGAACCTTTAGTCGCGGCTTCGGTGATTTGGGTGTGTTGGGTTACTGGGCGACCAAGCCAGGACCGGGCCTTGTCAGGCTCTACCAGTTCGTAGGCGGTAGCCAGCATGTATATAGGCAAGACAACGGACCATTAAATGTCGGGTTCAAGAAGGAAACACCCGAGTTATACGTCAGCGCGGCGCAGCAACCAGGAACCATCCCCCTGTGGGAGGTTTGGTTTAACGGGAGTGACAGGCACCGCGAGTTCGTCACCAGCCCGTTACCCACCGACCAAGTAGGCGGGCCGGGGCGTTCGGTGACGCTTTTGGGCTATGTATGGGACGACAAGACCGACCCTTGCCCAACTCCGCTTCCAGTCTGGGAAGGGGTATGTTCTTGCAACGTTAGTACTTCTGATTTTTCTTGCCACGGTAGGTTTACTCTACAGGCACGAAGTCTGGGTGCTCTTCGGGAGTTGTGTGCCAGCCGTACCGCAGGTCGTGGCGGGCTAGAGTCGTCAAAGCACGTGCAGTAAAGTTCCAATCATTTCCTCGCCTTGAGCTTTCAGCGAACGCACCACATGACCATGAGATCAAAAACTAAGCTCTAACAGGCCCTTAGCTTTGCGTCCGTTATCTGCCGAAGAGGCGCCCGAGGCTGCCGTTCCGCTCCTGACCAAGGTCGGTAGTTTGCGGAAGTCTGCAAAGTATCGAGAGCGGCGGTAGCAGCGCTCGCTCTGTGCTCACGGCTTGGCGCAAGACGGACCCCTGACCATGTCGTCCGCGCTGCAAGAGTAAGTTGCTCCGTTCCGGGCTGTCGCGGTCCACCTCACCTCTGTCGCGCCGCGCTGCACGTTCGAGATGCCTACGCTCTCCGGCGAGGTGTTGTTGCCGATGAGTCTGGCCGACGCGCGTTGGAGGTTGTCTGTCGAGCTGGCGCACCCTGCGAGAGCTATTAGACTTGCCCCGCACATCGATCCCACCTGCCACCTCGTTCGCATGTTGATACCTCCACACAATAGAGACTTGCAGCCGCTGTACCGTTCAGCGTCCTGCCATTCCCAGGATGCTCGCTTGATCGAGCCTGATCCAGGCGGCGCAGATACGTCCCATGCCGTCGGGCGCTGGCTGTATCGTCTCGCCTCGACAGGACGCGGCGACCTCGCCAGGTCGCACCTGCAAAGTGATGGCGCTCCCGCGCGCACCGAGCCAGTAGCCCCCGCCCAAGGCCGCGAGGATTAGAGCTGCCATCCCTACGCCCGAGATCAACATGGCGCGGGCCACGGCTCCCCGCGCGAACCGCCATGCCTCAGACTTGACGGCGGCGCTCGCGAGCGCGCCGACCCGTTCAGCCAGCACGCGCTCGGCGTCGGGCGAGAGTGGCCGGGCGGCTTCCGCCATTACTCCGGCCACTTCCGCCGTCCATTCGATGAGGCCACGACTCGCGGCAAGCACGGGTTCGATGGGATCCCCCGGCTTGATTTCTGCCCCACGGACCGCTTCGTCATGCCGGGCAAGCTGCTCGGCTGCTGCCCGTCGGATGCGGTCTGCCGCCGTTTCGTCCATTGGCGCCGGGCGCGTTACCGCTCTTTTCGTCTCGGCCACGCCGGCTACGGCAGCCATGGCGATACCCTCTCCAGCTCTGCGTGGAGGCGCCGCCGGAAGGTTGCGACCATTTGTCGGTGCGCCAAACCCAATGGCGAGCTGCGCGCCATTGCCTGCTCGAAGCTCAGCCCCGCATCGTCCACCAAGTTCATGCACCCGAGCGTGGGCACCACGATCTCGCGGGCGCCTCGTGCGATTGCTGACCGATAGATCGGGTTTCCCCGCACACGCCGGAACACCACTTCCGCCGGGCGGGTGTCGCCCACGGGACCCGCGTTCAGGGCTAGGATCGTGGCGGCCGGCGTGAACAAGCCGTCGCCCTCCGTGCGCTCGAGCACGGCCAGGTCGCTCACGGTCGGCAGAATCAGATGGATTGCGACCGGGTCGATTGCCGCGCGGGCATCGGCCAGCATAGCGACGATCTCGCGCTCGCGAGCGTAGTCTGGGAACACCAGATCGCCGCCACCCATGTCGAGCACACGCGAGCGGCCGTCGCCTTCCATCTCGGACACCTCAGCGTCGAGCCACGCCTTCACGGTCGTATCGTCGGCATAGTCGGGCCGTCGCACGCGCCGGGCTGAGGTTCCTGCTGCGTCGGTTTCGGTGAATAGACTTGCCAAGTAGGCGTCGTTCCGGTCGCCATCGAGGATAAGCGGGTCGCGACCTTGTTCGCGGGCTCGCTCCACGATGGCCCGGCCGAGCAGGCTTTTGCCGGAGTTCTGTGGCCCGAGCAAGACTAACAGCTTGGAGGAGACCGGTTTCGGCTCCAACTCGATGACGTTCTCGACCGTCGCTGTCTTGGGCATTGTTCCTTCCTCCTACGTCAGGTTGCGCTTCTTGAGCGGCGGCATTCTCGGCCGATTGTCGGCGAGAGGCGGCAACGCGGGTGGTTCGCCGGGCTGGCGAGCCGGAAGGGGAGGGGAAGGCTGGGCCATGGCCCACACCCCTTGCGGCATCACACTGCGGCTGGACGTCGGCGAGGGTGGCGCCGCTATTGCCCCAGCCTTTACATCCCGCCGCACACGCCACCACGCATCGCGGACACCGCGAGCGGTCGGCGGCTTTCCGTCGATGTCGAGAATGCCCTGCTCGCCGAGGAAGGCTGCGAGGATCTGCCAGGCAGGGGCGTTCCTAGTGAACCCGGCAATCAGCTCGTCATGGTACCGACGGAACCAGAGATACACGGGCGAGCGACGGCCATGACCGCGGCCAGTCGCCTGTGCCAGGACAGCGAGGGCGTTTGCAGCGTTCGGAGACTTGCGCATAGGCCAACGATAGGTGTCGGACTTGTGTCGGATCAACTGCCGGACAAGTGTCGGACTAACGTCGCACCAAAGTGGTGGGCAATGGGTTATAGACCAAGGCACCCTAGCGGGTGCTTGTTGCGCCTGCTCGCGCGCCTTCCTACAGTGAGTCATGATCAATCCCACTGAAGCGCTCAGGGCCGAAGTCGCCGGGCTGCGAACCGACGTCCAAGCTCTCACGAGCGGCCTGATGCTGATGCTCGAAGTACAGGAGACACACGGCGAACTGCTGCGCGAGCTGGGCGAAGCACTGGGACAGGAGCCGGACGGCCCCAGCCCGGTGGCGGAAGCGCTCGAGGCGCTCGCAGCAATTGGCCGAGACCAGACCGCCGCGATTGAACGACTCAGCCAGCGTATCGTGGGCGCCACCCTTCGCGGCGTCGGGTCGCCGGCGTCGTAGGCGGTCCGCCGGGTGCTGACCTACGCCACCATCGCCGCGGGATCGGGGGCAGGGGGTAAGGCGCTCGCCGAATACCTGCTGCAGACGCTTCCGGTCGAGCGAGCGGACCTGGCGAGCTACTATCAGCGCGGGATGCGTCCCGACCTGGCCGGCACGCTGGGCGATGACACCTTTGCGGCCGAGGCGACCCTGCTGGTGAAGCAGGGCACGAGGCTGGACGATCTGCCAGACGCGCTCGACGCTGCCGTGCAGCGCCGCCATGCCGGGTTCGTAGAGCGCTACCTGGCCGGCGAGCGCGCAATCCCGGAGGGCGAGGCTCTGGCGCGTCTCGCCGAGCACGTGGTGACCTCGGGCAACCCGGCCGACGAGGCCGAGACGGTTCTCACGCGCTTGCGCGAGGCGGCTTCGGACGCGGCCGAAAGTGATCGCATCGTCCAGGCCTTTCGGGATGCCGAGAGCGCCGCGTTCTATCGCCGCGACAAGGTGCTCGAAGCCGTGGAGCGCGGCCTCTACGGGCACAGCACGGCCGAGCCGAGGCGGGACATGCACCCGCACTTGGGCGAGATGCTTGGGCTGGACTCGCACCGCGTTCCCACGGCCGACGAGATCGGCCACATCCTCTCCGGGCGCCGCGCGAACGGCGAGGAGATCGAGGGCAAGTCGCGACAGAAGGGGACGGTGAGCCTGTCCGATGCGCTCGGACTCGACTCCTCGCGTCCACCGACATGGGACGAGATCAGTCACATCCTCGACAGGCGCCGGGCGGATGGGACGCCGATCGCCGGGCCGGGCACTGAGACAGCGCGGCATCGCTTTCTGGATCTGCTGGGCGTGAGGGCGGCCGAGCCTGACCAGAACCAGGTGCGACACCTGATGGCCGGGCGCATGGTGGACGGCAGCGAGCTGGACACCGACGCGTACCGGCGTGGCGTGGAGGCGAGCAAGGCACGGATCGCGGCGGTGGACCTGACGTTCTCGGCCGACAAGTCGGTGTCCATCGCCTGGGCGCTCGCGCCGACGGAGGCGGAGCGGAACATGCTCGCCCAGGCGCACAAGGACGCCGTGGCGAGCACCATGGCCGTGATCGCGGACGAGCTGGGACACGCGCGCCGCGGCAAGGCCGGGAGTGGCGGAACGGAAGCCGGGCACATCACTTGGCTGGGCTTCGACCACTACGCGAGCCGGCCCGTCGTGCCGGTGGCGCGGACGGACGCGCAGGGCAATCCCTACACGGAACTGCTCAGCTTCGGCGCGGCCGGGGACCCGGCGCTGCACAGCCATATGCTCGTGCCGTCCGTCGTGATGACCGACACGGGCCGGGTCACGTCGCTCGACTTGGACACGATGGCGGGCAAGACGCACACCTGGGGCGCGTTCTACCAGGCGTTCCTCGCGACGAACCTCAAGCGCCTCGGCGTCGAGGTCGGGTTGGACGAGCGCACGGGCGCGGCGCGGCTGTCCGCTATCCCCGAGAACGTGCGGGACGCCTACTCCAAGCGCACGAGGGACGGCACGGAGGCGGCGCGCGAATACGCTGCGACCCAGGGCAAGGACTGGGACAGCCTCTCTGACCGGCAGAAGGTTGGCCTGGTCCACGCCAGCACCCAGGCCCGGCGCCGAGCGAAGGACGCGGCCGGCGGCAACCAAGAGGATCGCGTGGCCGATTTCGTTGCCTGGGAGCGGCAGGCCAAGAGCATGGGCTACGCGCACAAGAGCGTGCTGGGCGCGACGCCTCCGCCTGCGCCGAGCCGCGACGATCGGCTCCAAGGTGCCTACCAGACTGCGTTGCGGCTCCTGGACAAGGTGTTCGTCGGCACGGCGAAGGTGGACGGGGAGAAGCTGCGGGAGATCGCCGCGCGCGGTCTCATCACGACGTCGATGGAAGATGTCACCGACGTGAAGGCCGTCACCCGCGCCTTCGCTACACGGGGCGTTCGCCAAGATGGGCGGGATGTCGCTCTGATCTGGGGCGAGGACCCGGCCGTGCGCGGCAAGGCCCGGATCGGCGTCACCACGACGCTGCACGAGGCGCAGGAACAAGAGGTTGTGGCCGGGTTGCGGGCAGCGGCCGGGGACAGGTCCGCCGCGCTCTCCAAGCGCGCCATAGAGGCCGCCGTGACGCGAAGCGGGCTGACCTTCGACGGCGAGCACGGACGGGCGCAGCGGGCGGCAATCGATGCGCTTGGTACGGGCGGACGCTTTGCGGCGTTCATCGGAGCGGCCGGAGCGGGCAAGAGCAGCGTCTTGCGTCCGCTGGTCGATGCTTGGCGCCAGGACGGCAAGCGCGTGTTCGGGACCGCGCTGGGAAATAACCAGACGGACGCGCTCGAGGACGCCGGCATCAAGGCTGCGGATCGAGCGGCGCTCGATCCATTTCTCAAGCAAGCGGCGGCAGGCAGATTCGAGCTGGCTCATGACTCGGTGGTGGTGATCGAGGAGGTCGGGCGCGTCGGCACGCGACAGCTTCGCGAGCTGATGCGGCTGCAAGGCGAGCTCGGGTTCAAGGTTGTCGCGGTCGGCGATCCCGAGCAGCTCCAGAGCATCGAGGCGGGGCACGTCGTCGGGCTCATGCGCCGCGCCCTGGGCGAGAACGCCATCCCGGAGATCGCCACCACGCTGCGGCAGCGGACGGACGAGGAGAAGCTGACGACGAGCTTGTTCCGAGAGGGGCAAGCGGCGGAGGCGATCGAGCGCAAGCGCATGGACGGGACGGCGATCCTCGTCGCCGGTGATCACACGGCGGTGGTCGAGCGGGTCGCGGCGCTCTGGCGCGAGCGGATCGAGATCGGCGCCGAGGTGACGGTCAGCGCGCCGACGAACGCGGACGCCCGCGCCGTTGCCCTCGCCATCCGCGAGCAGCGCCGCGCCATGGGCCAGATCGGTGCCGATCTGGTGAGCGTCGACGCGACCAGCCGGAGTAGGTTCAACGCCGGCGTGGGCGAGGACTACGACATGCGGCTCGCGGCGGGGGATCGCGTTCGGCTCTACGAGCGCGCCACCGCCACCTTCTCGGCAACGGACGGCTCGGGACGCACCACGCACGGCAACATCGGCAATAACGGGTCGGTGCTGGAGGTGCGCGGCATCACGCCGGAAGGCCTGGCGCTCCGCAACGTCGCCGGGCGCGAGGGCCTGGTTCGCTGGGAGACGCTGCGCGACCAAGAGAGCGGCCGCATCCGGTTGGGCTGGGGAGACGCGCTCACCATCGATGCGGCGCAGGGCAGCACGGTCGGCCAGCACATCCTCGCCATGCCGAGCGGCTCGGCCGGCGTGAACGGCTACCAGGGCTACACGGCGGGGAGCCGGCATCGCGATGAGACGCTGATGGTGGTCGGGGATGCAGCGGAACGCCGGGAGATTACAGCCCGGCGGCCGCGAGGTGACTTCCGGCCGATCGGCGAGGGAGACGTGTGGGAGAACGTCGCGCAAAACCTCTCGCGTAAGCCGGAACGCTCGTCGGCGCTCGCCTTCCTCGATCGCGCGGTCAACGTGCGTCGCGGCACGGTGCGGGCCTTCCAGGGCGAGCTGGAGCGCATGGAGCGGCGGCAGGCCGAGGGAAAGGCGCCGACAGCAGAGGCCAAGGCACGAGGCCAGGCGAGCGCTGCGAGGGAAACCGTCCGGCGGCATAGGGCGGCAGCGCAGGAAGCGGTAGCACGCCCGGAAAGATCTGTACGGGCGCGGATGGCGAAGGTGGCGCGGCGGGTAAGGCCGGCCCTGGATCGAGCGCGGAAAGCGGCACGCAAGCTGCGCGAGGTGGCCGGATGGGCGAACTGGGGGCTTCGTGGCGCTTCGGAGCAGCGACGTCATGAGCGTAACGCGGGACGCCGGCGCTAGTAGAGGAAGCTTTGCGCTTGGTTTCATACCGCCAAAGGCCGGTGCCCACCCTTGAACATTTAATCGGCGCGGCGAGCAACAACTTCACCCCAGGTTTGAGCAAATAATGCTTTTGGATCGTTGGCCCACGTCAGTAAGCAGGCGATTTCGGCCGCACAGAGCGAGGCAGTAAGTTTTCCAGCAGCGAACGGACCAAGCTCAGCGGGATGTTCTCGCTCTACGCTCGCGCTGAAAACGATGTCGCTAAATCCGCCCATGTTTGCGAGCCCCGGACCATTACTTCCAGCGAAAGCGTCTCCGTTGTTGTAATGGACGCTTAAAAATGTCCCGATCGCGGCGAGCAGTGCTGGGGTGCGCGGAGCAATAAGTATTCCACCCCAGTCGGGACTGCGCAGCGCAAGGATACCGCCCGGAGCAAGAACGCGTTTGCGTGCAAGGTCGCAGGTGATTGTGCCCGGGCCGCATCCGCAGTCCAAAACCGCGATTCCGACCTTTAGGTGAGGCAGCAGAAAGTTTGCTTGAGCGCTGGCCGACCTGCGCGCCAATACGTTCGATATTTGCTGCTGCACCTTTTCCTCCAATCCGGTCCCACAACGAGATCAGTGTCAATTACGCGCTTCCGCTAGATCCGGAACCGTTCGTGGAAAAACCGGAGGACGCCGAAAGCAA
This sequence comes from Novosphingopyxis sp., assembly GCF_965218915.1. Taxonomy (GTDB): domain Bacteria; phylum Pseudomonadota; class Alphaproteobacteria; order Sphingomonadales; family Sphingomonadaceae; genus Novosphingopyxis. The sequence continues at coordinate 65,183 of NZ_OZ244711.1, forward strand.
CGCCACACGCTGTAAGATAGGCGAGGTCCCACGAGATGCGGCCGACGTCGCCGGCAAAGTAGTGCAAGACGGCCGCAAACGCGAAGGCTGGAACAGCGAGCCGCAGCAAGAGGCGCAGGAACCAGAGCACGAAGCGCAGCGGCGCTGTTGCAGCACCGTAGAGGCTCTCGCCGATCGCGCGGAACAGGCCCGGCTCGGGGGACACGGGTGCCGTCATCGGCCGCGCCCTCGCCGGGTCGGCTCCGCGGGCCGGCTCTCCTGGGCCTCACGCCGTGTTTCCCGCACCTCTTCACGGCCTATGGAGGCGCGCTCCTGCGCGCGTCCCATGGCGACGAGGCGCTCGCGGTACTCCTCGCCGAAGCTACGGCTGTCGGCAATTGTGGCGGCCTGGTCGCGGCCCTGACCGCCGCGGTTGCCGGTGCTGGCGGAAACATTCGTGGCGACATCGAGAGGCAAGAGTTTGGCGGCGGCATTTGTCGCATCGTCTAGTTTGTAAGACACGCTATTGTAACGACCCGTGGCATATTCGGCTTTTGAGGTCGTCTCCACTACTCCTGCTGATCGCAACGCGGCTGCGGCAGCAGGATTTGCCCACGCCGCATCGAGACTGCGCCGGGCTTGCCCATCCAGGAGCATCTGATCCTTGAGCGAATAACCTAGGTTCGTTCGTGCAAAATCCGCGGTGTCTGCGGCTTGCGCGACGCGGTGTACTACGTCGCGTGGAGATGCGGATGGGGACAGGTCTTTGAAGAGGTACTCGGAGACCGGTGGTGGCGGGGGCAGAATGACGCGAAAAGTGTCGGTGCCGGGATAGTCTTCAAAAGAGACGCGCTTCGTTCTGTCAGACATGAGCGACCTCCTTGAGCGGTACTTCCGTGGTTGCGGCACAGGTCACCACGCTGATGACACCGAGATCGAGCGCGTGTCCCCCGTATATGAGACAGGAGTATTGGCCCCGTGGGGTGCTCACCTCATAGCGTGTTCTGTTGAAGCCGGCGTCGTGCCGGTTGAGGACCTGGATGACGGGTTGGCCGAGATAGGTTTCGGTTTCTGCCCGTATCCGCGCGTCGGGCAGCAGGGTTTCGGGGCAGCCGCTCAGTGCCAGTGCGGCCGAGAGGAGGATCGCGCGCATTGCTATTCGGCCGCCTCGGCGGGAATCGCCGAGTGGACTGGGCGTCGAACAAATCGATTGTCGCCGGCGATGCTGTTCTCCCACTCGCGGCGAAAATAGAGCGGTACGCCACAGCGGATCGGGGCGCAGCCGGCGGCTAGGACGAACATCTCGTCGGCGCGCGCCTCGCGGATCTCGTCGGGCTTGATAAGGCTGCGCTTGATTTCGTGACGGTTCGTGTTCCGCCCGCGCGAGCGCGTGCCCAGCTCGAAGCCCTTGTTCGACGTGCCCCGGTTGTCGCCCTCGCTAGTGGCCTGCACGCCATGTTCGCCGATTTCCTTGGACAAGGACTCTTGCGTGCGGCGATCCAGCACTCGCGCATAGCCGCGCCAGGACAGGTTCGGGAACCACAGGTCGCAACCAGCCTTGCCGCGGCGGCCCCAGACCTCGTCAATTTCGGTCTCGGACAGATGCGGGAGGTGCAACGTGGCGCCGTATTTGCGGCCGGTGTCGCGCAGCAGCTCGAAGGCGACCACGCGCCCGATAGTGCCCATCTCGTCCGGGATGATAAGGGTACGGCTGTGATAGTTCCCGTTCGCCTCGATGAAGGCCCAGGCAAAGGCGTCCAGCGCAGCCCGAACGATACCCGGGGAGAACTTGAGCGCATCAAACCCGACGTGGATGTAGACCGTCGTCGGGCGCTCGGTGATCTCGCGCGGCGACAAATCCGTGCCGGAAAGGAAGTCGGCGGCCGCGTCGTCCAGCATCCAGCGCGTGAGCTGAGTGGCGGAGAAGTAGGCGCCGCTGAACGTCTCCTCGGCCAGGCCCATGAGCGTCCTGGCACCGAGCTTGGCGGCCGTGCACGGGCTGATCGCCGCGATCCCGGCGAGGAGATTTTTCATGTCCTTCTCAGCCGTCGTGATGAGATCGCGCAGGGTGCGCAGGTTGCGGTGGTGGCGGGGCACGCTTTCGTCCCAGAGCATGTGACCGAGCAGCGCGGCCACCATGTTCCGCCCGGCGTCGTCGAAAATGCTGTCGGCGTCGCGGTCGCGCTCCTCGCCGCACAACGAACCGACGACGGAGAGCACGCGCCTCGTGGCGTTGGGAGATTTGGGGTCGATGCCGCCCAGCAGGTCAAGGGCATCGCCCCCGAGAGCAATCCGGATTACACGATTGCCCATCGCCTCGCGCGCGCTCTGGGTCAGGTCGGCGATTTCGTCCGACGGGTCGACGACGATGGCGGAGCCACGCCAGTGCATCAGGCGCGTGGCGATGGAGGCGGTCTTTCCGCCGCCGCTGCCGGAGACGAAAATCGAGTGCGTCGGCCCCTCGATGCACGGATCGACCAGGAGCGGCACCTGGCCGCCGGGTCCCCAGGTTGCTTTGTCGCGCGACCTGAACTCGAGCGCGCCAACCTCGGACAGATCCATGCGGACGGCCTCGCCGATGACAAGGAAGGGCTCGCCAGACGGGTCGGGCTGGAAGCGGTCCCGGGCCTCGTTCATTGGCAGCCAGTCGGCATGGCCATGATTGTCAGTGTCGGCCCGCTCAATGGGCTTCACCGGCTTCCGCATGCCGACCGCGAGCAGGCGGCTCCAGCGCAGGGCGCGGAGCCGTGCGAAGATCGCGGCCACGATGAGGAGGGCGGCAACGCTCGGCAGGAACGCGGCGGCGATGAGCGCGCCTAGCAGCTTGGGGGCACCGCGCGCGTACGGCAGCGCGTCGTACCAGAGCGTGAGTTCCCACTCCAGGCGTACCCGGCCAAGGCCATAAGTGTTGCTCAGATAGGCGAACAGGTAGCTCGAGGCCGCGAGCCAGCCGAGCGCGAGCAGCAGCGGGACGGCGACGACGGCGACGGCCGCTGCAATCAGGCCGCGGCGGCGCATGCAGCCAAATCCTCCTCGGCCTTAACCCAGACCTGGGGCGCGCTGAACCCGTCGTCGCCGCGGGCGAGCCACACCACGATGTCGAGGTAGCGGCGCAGAAGCGAGCGGGCCTTGCTGTCGGGAAGGGTCGCCGCACCCGCGTGCTGCTTGAGCATGAGCTCCAACGCGTCGAACGCCTCGCCTTCCTCCGCATGCCAGCTCGTCATGCCGCCGGGGTGCCCGGCGGCGAGCGCCTGAATGAAGGCGAACGCCTCCGGTCCGCGGCACTCCTGCAGCATGATGCGGTCCGGCCGCATGCGCCGGGCGGCGCGAACGCAGTCCTCGGCCGAGATACCGGGCTGGCCAGGCTCGGCGAAAAACAGGGCGACGTGGTTGCGTTGCCGGAGTGCGCCGAACTCGTCGGCGTCCTCGGCTGTGACGATGCGCTCGCCCTCGGGGATCTCCTGCAGCAGGCGCTTAATAAAATCGGTCTTGCCGCTGCCGGTCGCGCCGCAAGCGCCGATCGTGCGGCGGCTGCGCACGGCAAGCTTCCAGAACTCGCGCCACCGCTGCGCGCGTTTCAGCTCGATCAGGGCCAGATCATGAGCCGTTGAACGCGGTGCGCCGGCACGGGAGAACATCCCCTCGAAGTCGGGATCGTCCACGCGACGGGCGACGGTGGCGGGCTTCCGGACAGTCAGGGAGATGACGCCTTGCCGCGTTGCTTTGGGACGGCACGCCTGCAATCGCTCGCCATCGGGCAGGGTGCCGCGGGCGAGCGGATGCTTGTCGTCGAACTCGGCGCCGGCGGAGTGGGCGGCATAGACGGCGATGGTCTCGATCCGTTCGAACGTGGCCGCCGGAGCATCGTGCCAGGTCCAGATCCCGTCGCGCTCTACCCCGATCTCGCCGGGCCGGTTGACAACGACTTCCGTGGTCAGCGGATCCGCGAGGGGTGTACTAAGGCCACAGACATCCAGCAGCCGGCGGAGCGGGCGTTCGCCGGGTCTCACCTTCCGGTCTCCGAGAGCGCGTAGGCGTCCGAGAAGTCGATGGGCTGCGCGACCAGCAGGCCGATGCGCGAACCTTGGTTGACCCGGAGCGTGTTGCGCACATTGGCCGAGTTGCGGATCACCTCTGCAAGCGCGTAGTCGATGCCGCCCACATTGATGTTGGTGTAGCTGCTGCCGCGCTGCTGCAACGCCGTTTGCGCGGCACCGATCGCGCCCTGCGTGGTGAGCAGGACCAGGGCTGAACCGATGCGCGCCCAAGGATGAGTATCCAGCTCGCCGTCGAAGCCACCGCGGCCCAGGCCATCGCCCATGGGGAAGCTCCCGAGCGGCACGGGGACGCCGTTTGGGGTGATGGCGTAGCCTGCGACGGCGCCGACGCGGTTCTCACCAAGGCCGATGTCGCTCTGGTAGTCGCCGACGATGCGGGTTCCGGCCTCCATCAGCTTGACGCCCAGAGGCGAGTAAACCGTTTCGTCGGTATGACAGAACACCTTGCCGGGCTTGGTGGTGTCGAGGGCGTTGTCGAGCAGGCACGTCACCACGCCCGGCATCATTGTAAAGGTCATGTCCATCGCCGGGCCGGCCTTGAGGCCGGGGATGGCAGTGGGCTTGAATGCAACGGTGCTCTTACCGGCCTCGGCTCCTGTCCGATTAGGGCCAGCTTGCGGCGCCCCTTCGGGCTGAGACCTGTCACGCGGGAACGCTCCAGGCGTGAAGGTCAGCATTCGGGGCGGGCGAGGGCCAGTAATCTCTGATCTACTCGGAGCGCCGGGGGGTGGCCCGAAAGCATCGCGGACTTGGGGCGGCGGCGGAGCCGGAGGGGGCGGGGCCAGGTTCACCGGCGGCATGGCGTTCGCCACCGGAACGATACTGCGACGAAACTCGGGCGTGGGCACGAACTGGCCGAGCTGCTGCCCGACCGCAGAGGCGTGCCTGACCGGCGTCTTGTGGGCGTCGCGCCAGAACACGAAGCCAACGACGACGGCGCAGCCCACGGTCCAGAGGGCGATCAGGCGCCAGCCGGACCGCCAGCGGCGGAAGCGGCCGCCACGCGAACGTCCCCGTTCGGACTGCTCGCGTTCGTCCCGATCGTTGGGCGGGTCAACGGCCACGGCCGGCGCTCCTGAGCACGCGCCTGACACCGGGCGAGACGGTTCCGGTGCCCGGATCAGCCAAGCCGCCCGTCGCGGGGTTGATACCGGCCGGGTTGTAGGCGCGGTTGAAGATGTAGAGCGCGGTCTGGCCTGAGTAGAGATGCATCTCCTTGGCCACCCGCGGCACGACAAGTGTGTCACCGCGCATGAAGGGAATGAGCGCCTGCTCCTTGCCATCCGGTCCGAGCACGAACACCGAGGGCGGCCGAAGCTGGCCCTGGTAGCGCAGGAACGTCATCTGGCCGTTGTCGCACACGGACACGGGGGCGATGGCCGCGCTGCCCCAACCGACGTAGCGAGGGTTGCAGGCCGGGCCGAGTTCGCCGGCTGTTTCCGGACCGGTGCCGGCGGCAGCAAGGGAGGTGCGCGCCTGCGCTTCACGAGCGGCAGCTTGGCGCTGTTGCGCCAACGCGATCCTTACTTGGGAGGCGGCCTGAGCTTTCATTGCCTGCTCGGCGCGCTCGACTTCACTGTTTTTCACGATTAGGCCGAACGTGGCCTCCGGGGCGTCCTCACTCCCCGCCGTCCCTTCGGCACGTGCGCCCGCGCCGGTCGAGGCAAGCGAGGCAGTGACGCCGGAGGGCTCCGGCGGCGCCGGAAGCGCGGTCAGGTCGAACTGGTAGGGGTATTCGTGGCCATCCGCGTCCACTGTGGTGACGACGAGGTTCGTGTGGCCGGGCTGCACGGGCCAGAGAGGCAAGTTGTTCTTGAGCGCCATGGCCTGACCGTTGCCGCTGGCTTGCGGACCTTCCCAGATCCCTGCGGTGCCGAAAGCGACCCGGTAAATCGCTTCCTTGGGGTTGAAGGTGATGTTCGCGACGCGGCCGACGACTCCTGTCAGCCGAATGCGCTTGAGCGGCGATGCGGTCACGGCCTGCATGTGATCGGTAGGACCGGCTGTTGGCTGCGGGGCAGGGGAGGTGGCGCCGAAGACAGCGGCAGGGGTCGCGAAGGCGGTCCCCGCAGCGAGAGCGAAGGAAAGCGATGCCCGCGTGGTCATGCGTCTCCGCTCCGATAGTCGAGGCACTGGAAGCCGGTCAGGTTAAGCGACCGGTCGTCGTCGCTGACGGCCGCCAGGTCAGGACGCCAGACGAAGGTCACGACGGCTTCGTAGGGCTTGGCGGCGAGTTGCGCGCCGCCGACGATTTCAGTCCGCTGGAACGTCACGCGCCAGACCTGGGCGTCGCCGGATCGTCCCAGCGGCCAGAACTGGAACCTGTCCACCACGACGCTGGTCTGGTTGCGGTATTTCGCGGCCGGCGAGCGCGGATTCTTGGGCGAGAGCTCGTCCGCGAACCGGGCCTGCATGGCTGGGTCGGACATCACCGCGATCTGGTGAAAATTGAGCGCGTAGGCGTCCGGGATGTAGGTCTCGGCCGCGGCGATCAGCTTGCGGAGGTCTGCCTTGGCCTGTTGCTCGCCAAACAGCGTCCGTGGTGCATCCTTCGCCAGCACGGACGGAGCGACTTGCTGCGAACCGAGGTCGAACGGCACGAATTTCACCTCCGTCGTCTTGAGCGGGAAGAGCGACGCGGCGGCGACGATGCCAGCAACACCGATGAGCGTGCCGGCGGCGCCGACGATGTAGCCGCCGACGCGAATCGCGCGGCGGTTGGCCCTGATCTCCTGGTCGAGCGCCTTGCCCTGCTCGTAGAACTCCTGGCGATCTTCCGCTTCGAGTTCTCCGGCGGCAGTCCAGCCGCCCGGCGGCGAGGGAACGGCGCCACTCATGGACGCCCCGCGGTCGCGATAACGTCGAGATCAGCGGTCGTGGGTTGCCACTGGCCCGGATTGAACGCGAAGGGAGTGCCTTCCGGCTTGGGCAAGCCTTGGCCCGTGCACGCGGTGAGAACCAGGGCGGCAAGGGCGAGAGTGAGGGCGCGGCGAACCAACGGGACCTCCTATGACTTGGCAGACGAGAGGGAACGGCGTGCCGCGGCGATCGCGCCGGAGCTGGCAGACCCGGCCGCACTGGCGCCCGCACGTGCGGTGTTGGCGGTGCGGGAGGCGAGAGCGGTTGCCGTAGTGGGGATGCGTGGGAGTTTCTGCAGCCGTGTACGCTAAGGGGTTGGCTGTGGGGTATCCGGCATGAGGGCGAGTTCGCGGTAGAGCGTTGATCGGCCGAGGCCGATTTGGCGCGCGGCGGCGCTGGGCGATAAGCCGCTACGGATCAGGGTTAGCGCCGCCTGCAACTTCTCTTCGTCGAGCGGCGGCCGGCCTGGACGCTTGCCGCGGGCCCGCGCGGCAGCAACGCCATCGCGGGTACGTTCGACGATCAGGCGCCGCTCAAAGTGCGCGATGGCGCCGAACACGTGGAACACCAGCTCGCCGGACGCGGACACGGTGTCGAGACGCTCCTCCAGCGAGCGGAACCCCAGCCCACGCGCCTTGAAGCCCTCCACGGTCACGAGCAGTTCCCTGAGCGAGCGGCCGAGCCGGTCGAGGCGCACGACGCACGCCAGGTCGCCCGGGCGCGCGTAGTCCAGCAGCGCTGCCAATCCAGGTCGGTCGAAGCTCTTGCCCGAGGCCACGTCCTCGAACACGCGGATCGCGCCGGCCTCGTCGCGCAAGCGGCGGCGCTGAACCTCCAGGTCCTGCTCGGCGGTGGAGACGCGGGCGTAGCCGATGACGTCGGGCACGTGCGTTCACGCGCTCTGCCGCACGCCGGACAGGGCGCGCTCCACGGCTGCCTCCGCGTGGATGCGGGTTGTGTCGAACAGCGGCATCGGGCTGTCCTGCGGCCCGACCAGCAGCATGATTTCCGTGCAGCCTAGGATGACGGCCTCGGCGCCGCGCTCGACCAGGCCCGCGATCACCGCCCGGTAAGCATCGCGCGAGCCTGGATCAACTCGGCCCTGCACCAACTCGTCGTAGATCACCCGATGCACCAGCGCACGGTCCGCATCGCCCGGCACCAGCACGTCGAGCCCGAACCGGTGCTGGAGCCGTCCCTTGTAGAAGTCCTGCTCCATCGTGAACGCCGTGCCGAGCAGGCCGACGGTCCGGACGCCCCGCGCTCGGATGCGCTCGGCCGTGGGGTCGGCGATGTGCAACAGCTGGATGCGCACGGCCGCCTGCACCTCGTCGGCCATGCGATGCATGGTGTTGGTGCAGATTAGGAAGAAGTCGGCGCCGCCCCGCTCCAATCTCCGCGCTGCGTCGATCAGCAAAGCCGCCGCCTCATCCCAGCGTCCGGCGTGCTGCAGCGCCTCGATCTCGCCGAAGTCGAACGACCACATCAGGCAGCGCGCGGAGCGCAATCCGCCCAGACGGTCGCGGACTGTTTGGTTGATGATGCGGTAGTACTCGGCCGAGCTCTCCCAGCTCATGCCGCCGATCAGTCCGATGACGCCCTGCTGCGGCACGCTGCGATCCTCGTCCGTGTGATGCCTAAGTCCCAGAACCGAGCGGTTGCTGGACGAGCCCTGCCACGGGCTGATTTGGCGCCGGAACGGGTCCATAAACTACGTCCAGAAAGAGTGGCCCGTCCAGGTATCCCGAGTAGGTTTCCGGGACGCCGCCTCCTGCCCTGGACCCCCATGCCCGCATCGTCTGTCCAACTTCTCGCGCCGCAGGCGCGGGTCCTCCTGTTCGACCCGCCGACCGATCGCGACGAAGCTCTTCGCCGTTGTGCGCTGGCGCCGGAGGACCTGGCGCTCGCGCGACGGCATCGACGCGCGCACAACCGACTGGGCTTCGCGGTGCAGCTCGCCCTCGTGCGCGACCTCGGCCGCCCGTTGCGCCCGGACGAGGCGCTGCCCGGCACCGTCGTTGAGGCCGTCGCGGACCAGCTCGGCGTGGAGCCGGCCGTGTTCGAGCTGTATGCCCGACGGGACGGCACACGCCGCGAGCACGCCGGCGAGATCGCGGTGCTGCTGGAGTTGCGCGCCATGCGCCAGGCGGACTACCGCGCTTCGATCCGGGCGGCCGCAGCCTGCGCGGCAGGCACGGACAAAGGTGAGCCTATCACCCGCGCGGTGATCGACGACTTGAAAGAGCGTCGTATCACCGTGCCCCCGCCCGCCCTCGTGGAACGCCTGGCGCTGGCTGGCCGGGCCTGGGCGCGGCGGCAGTCCCATCGCGACCTGATCCGCGATCTTCCCGACCAGGCACGGATCGGTCTGGAAGACCTGTTGACCAAGCGTGCGGAGGACGGGCGCACCCTGCACGGCTGGATCGGCGAGGTCCCGGAAGGGCCGAAGCTGAAGAACCTTGCGGGCGTCGTCGCGCGCCTGCAGGTGCTGCGCCGCATCGGCATCAACGACGAGCGGCGACGCACCGTCCACGCCAACCGTTACGGGGTCCTCGCCCGTGAGGCGCGCATCCTGCCCGCGCGCGAACTGCTGCGCTTCTCCCCCGAGCGGCGGCTTGCCACCCTCGCCGCCTTCGTCATCGAGCGCCAGGCGGCGTTGACCGACCTTGCCGTCGAGATATTCGACAAGCTGGTCGGGACAGCCCGGCGCAAAGCCGACATCCGGCACGAACAGAACCTGCTCGCACGGGCCAAGGCGCTCGCCTGCGTCGCACGCGACCACGCCACCCTGGGGCAGAAGGCCCATCTCTACGAAAACGTACGGTAGCGGTATTGGACGCAATGTTGAGGGTCGGGTTAGCGGCGGCCTGATGGTTGGTTCGTCAGAAGGGCATGCAAGCCGAGTTCGACGTCGCTCATGGCCAAGACACGCTCAATGGTTCCTTTGCGCAGCTCAGATGCCAAGGCGAGGACGTCGGCCGTCACGGCGCGCAAATGCCCGTTCTGTGCCTCCATGCGGTCCAGTTCGCGTGTTTGATCGGCTGACAGCCTTTCAGTCCGCCAACGGCTGATCTGCTGGGCATAGATATCGACGAATTCCAGCTGCTCGGTATGAACCCGTTCAGTCCGGTCAATGGTAGCGTCGTCGAGCACGTGCGGTCTCGTCCGGGCTTTGGTTAGGGTTTCCATGTGCTCGCGCGTGTCCTCCAGCGCGCCATCGATCATGCTGGCGATCAGCGGCATCTCGCTGATCGGCTGCCAGTTCACCGGATCTTTGTGGGGCATGCTGGGTCCTTTCGCTCAGGTCATGACGGGTTCGGGCGCTGCATCGACCCGTCGGCGGGGTGACTGGAAGTAGCTGCCATTCGCGATGACGTGGGCGTGCATCAAGGGTGAGACGCGGGCGAGGTCCTCGTCGCGCACCTCATGCCCGGCGGTGCGGAGTTGGTGGACGATCCGCGTGATGTGCACGGTGTTCCAGACCAGGACTGCGTTGGACAGCAGACTGAGGCAGCTGGCCTTGTTCATCACCTCCTCGTAGTCGCCGGAACGGAAGCTGCCCCAGTTGGCGAAGAACAGCGACTTGGCGAGGATGTGGCGGAACTCGCCACGGTTGAGCTGCAGCTGGATGGCGTCGCGCAGCAGCGGCTCTTGGATATAGCGCAGGATGTGGATGGTCTTCATCAGGCGGCCGAGCTGGGTGAGCGCGCCGGCGAGGCGGTCGGATGCGTTCGCGTTGGCCAGGCGCTGCATGACGACATGAGCCGGGGTAAGGCGGTCCTTCAGCGACGCCGCGAGCCGGACCAACTGGTCCCACTGCTCGAGAATGAGTTCGACGTTGATGCGACCGCGCAGCAGCGGCTGCAATGCGCCGTAGTCAGCCGTGCGGTCGATGCGACTGAGCACCTGGTCCGGCAGGTCTTTCAGCCGTGGCACGAAGGCGATCCCGAGGAGCGCACAAAGTCCGAACAGGTGCTCGGTGAAACCGTGCGTATCCGAGGTGTGCTCCCGGATCGCGAGGACCGTTTCGTTATCGAGAATGCCGCCGAGAACGTAACCGGCCTCGCGTGGCGCACAGGAGATGGCCTGGGTGGCGTAGACGCTGTGCTGGTCAGAAGTGTGCGTGTAGAGCTGGAGCGCCCAGTCATAGTAGCCGAAATAGCGTGGGTAGACGCTGCCGAGCAGGCTGTCGCGCTCGACGGCGAAGCGCTGGCCGTCGGAAGACGAACGGCGGCCGTCGCCCCAGAGAATGCTGAGCGGCAGACTGTTGTGGTGGTCGACCAGGATGGTGTTGGCTGCCTTGATCGTACTGTCGCGCAGGAACCATCGGCTGGTGTCCTGCAAGGCCTCGGCGGTGAGCGTGTCGACGCTCTGGCTCATCGCGGCGAGGCCGAGATTGGTGCCGTGCGCGATCAGGGTGGCGAGCAACGAGCGGTGTGGGTCAGCGCCGCGGGGCTGGTAGCCGCCGAGCGGCTGGAAGGCTCGGGTGAAGCCGCACCACTCGTCGACATCTTGCAGGAGATCCTCGATGCGCACGCGGCCCAGGCTGGCGCCGACCGTGGCGCGCAGCTCGCGCAAAGCATGGGGGACCGGCATGGCGTCGCGCTGTTTGAGTTTGAGTCGGCCATTGTGGATCGCGGCGAAGCGGTTGCCGGGCAGGCCGCGTTGTGCCGCGTGTACGGCGCGGTCGAATTCGGCGCCGAGCCGGGCCAGGAAAGCGTGCCCGTCGGTCGGCAGCTCGAGGCGTTGATAGGCCTGTTCGCGTGTCTGCTGCCAGTTCCGGTCGTCGTAGACCAGATTCCAGAACGAGACATGGTCGCGACTATGCGCCAGAAACAGGCCGCCGGCGCGGAGCGCGTCGCGAACCGCGAGGGCCAGCGAGATTTCCCAGATGGCCCGGTCGAGTTTCCGGGCGATCTTATCACCGGTGATCAGGTAAGGGCGCCACTCCGCCGGCACGAAGCCGTGCGGGTCGTTGGCCGTGAGCGGGCCGCGCGTGCCGGCGTCGAGTGCGCGCATCGCCGCGACAGCCTCGAGCAAGGTCTCGCTGCCGGCAGCGGCCTGAAACGGCAGGGCGAAGAAGGCCGGCAGGTATTGGCGCAGCACGCCGTAGCGGGCCAGCATGGCATCGAGATGGCCCCTCGACTCAAGCCGCTCGTAGGCACGGCAGGCGATGGCGGCTTCAATTAGCGCCGGCGGGTTCTGTGCGTCGCGGAAGGTGGCGACGGTCTCAGCGCCGCCGGCCGCGATCAGCGCATCGACGGCGCCGAGCACGCGGTGCAGCCCGTCGCGGGCCCGGCGACGCAGGCTCTTGCGCTGCCGTTCGACCGCGTTGCGCGCCCGCCGGTTCATGGTGGTCAGGAACAGGTCGTTCATGTCGACGATCTGATCGAGCAGCGTCTTGCGCGCTTCGATGAGGTAACAGGCGACGAGCGCATCGCGCTTCGGTTTGACGAAGCGGCGTAGATCGCCGGCGTCGTAGCGGCGCCCGAGTTGGCCGAGTTGGCGCACGATCCTGGGATCGACGTCATCCAGGCCGGCGCCGCCCTCGACCAACTGCTCGATCAGGCGCAAGCGCACGATGTCGCCCTTGATGGCCGCGGCATTGGCAGATTTCGGATAATCTTTGAGTCGGAACAGGCTCGAGCGGGCATCGCCGTCGGGCACTTCGACCAGCAGTTCGATGTCGGCACGCAGCGTCTGCGGCAGGCGTGCGGAGATGGTGGCGAAGAGATCGGCCGTCGTGTGGGCCATGACGGCGGTGACGATGCGCTCCAGCGTGCTGGCGCCGGGCAGCAAAATTCTCCAGCCGCGCAACCGGTTCTCCGCGCGGGCCAGCATCTCCGGAGCTGACCGGCCTTCCAAGGCACCCTCGCGCAACCAGGCGCGCAGGTTCGCCTCCGCGGCCGCGTCGAACCGGCTCAGGCCCAGGTGGCGACGGATGCGCTGGGCCTGGACCCGCTCAGTGGGTTCACGGCCGGCACGATCAAGAAACAGTATCGGCGGCAGACCGAGCTGGCGCGAGAGGTGGTTGACGATCTTGATCGGCGCACGGCGGTAGTCGTCGAGGAAACGGCCGTGCGCGCGCAGCCAGCAGAGCTGGACGGCGAAGCGGCGGCGGTGATCGGGACCGCGGCATGCTGCGATTACGGCGAGGTCTTCTGACGTCAGGCTCCAGTGCCGCGCCAGCACGTCCTCGCTCGGTTCGAAGGGCGTCGTCATTGGCCGAGGGATGCCTGTGTGATGGTGGCTTCGGGTTACCCGCCGACATTGAGGTGCGAGCGCTCCAGGTCGGCCGCGAGATCATCGCGGGATGGTCGCGTATAGACGGCGGTGGTGTCGAGTGACTCATGGCCGAGCAGGCCGGCGAGTTCGACCAGCTTGCCGGGATTGTCGCGCAAGTAGCCCAGCGCAAAGGTGTGACGCAGCGTGTGCGCCGAAACCGGCACGCGCGTGAGCCGGGCGCGCCGGGCGAGATTGGCGATCACGGCCTGGATGGTGCGCACCGGCATTGCGGTCTCCCGGCTGCTGGTGAACAGCGCCGCAGATCCCGCCGCCGTCCGATGATCGAGGTGCTGCCTGACTGCGCGACGGGCCGTGGCGTTCAGCGGTACGTCGCGCGCCTTGAGCCCCTTGCCTTGCCGGATGCGGACGCTGCCGGAACGGTCGCTCATGCTGATGTCGGCGACCGTCAGGGCCGCGACCTCGCCGACACGCAGCCCGGCCTGGAGCATGATCTGCACCAGCGCATAGTTCCGCGGCGCCAAGCCGTGGGAAGAGGCGCCGGCAGCCCGCAACAGAGCGTGCGCCTCGATATCGGTCAGGCCAACCGGCTGACGATTCCGGACGGTGCGCATCGGCCGAACGTTGCCTGCGGCATCGGCATTCAACGCGCCGGTTCCGCGCGCCCACCGGCAGAGCCGGCGCAAGGCCTCCAGCCGGCGGTTGACTGTCGCCGGCCGGTGCCCGGCGGCAACCATATGCTGGCGGTAGGCGATCAGTTCGTACTCGGCCAAGCCCTCGATGGTGAAAGGCGTGTGCTGGACGGTGCCATGCCAAGCGAGGAAGTGGCGCAGGTCGTATCGGTAGCCGCGCAAGGTGGCTGGTGCGAGATCGTCATGCGACAGGCTGGCGAGGAACGGGCTCATCCAGCTCGGCTCCGTAAACGGGCTGCCTGGCGATGCTGGTATTGCACGCAAAGTCATCCCCCGCGTTAGCACCCCGGTTTCTTGCGTGCAATACGCCAGTCCTGACGTGCTTACCGCGTCCAATCCATGTTGCACGCCATGATTGCACGCAGTAAACGGCCTAACCGGTCCGCTTCAGGAATGAAATCAGCCAGTTTCAGCCAAATTCGACGAAATATCGGCCGTGTTCCCGTTTCTTACCGTACGTTTCCGTTCAGATGGGCCTTCCGCCCCACCCTGGGCCGGGCGCTGCTGGAGGCGCGCACGGCCGGCGCCAGCCTGTCGGACGCGATCGAGCAGGCACTGGGCTGGGAGCGGCTGAGCACAAGCGTCGAGGAAGCCGACGGCGCAGTCGGCGGCGACGAGGCGGGCGACGGCATTGAGGAGATGGTTGGTCGTCACACTTCCCTGCGCCGGGTCGCCGCTGTCCTGTTCGAGACCTTCGTCCTTCGGTCACACCGTGCAGACGACCCGCTGCTCGCCGCGGTCGGCCTGTTGCGCGAGCTGCAAGGGGGCAGCCGCCGCAAGCTGCCCAACCGCCTGCCCACTACATTCCTCCGTCGCGCCTGGCGCCGGCGGGTCAAGGCCGGCCCGGACGGTCTCGACGCCAAGGCTTACGAGGTCGCCGTCATCGTGCACCTGCGCGACCGCCTGCGCGCCGGCGACGTCTGGGTCGAGGGCAGCCGCGCCTACCGCCGATTCGACGACTACCTGCTGCCGCAGGCCACCTTCGCCGCCTTGCGCGCCGATGGGCGGCTCGGCCTCGCGCTGCCCGACACCGCCGCGGCCTGGCTCGAGGCGCGCGGCGCGGTCCTGCGCGAGAAGCTGGACGCCGTTCTCGCCGCGAGCGCCGCCGGCAAGCTCGTGGATGCCTCAATCACCGAGGCCGGGCTTAAGGTCGCCCCGATCCGCCGCGAGCAGCAGGACCACGCCCGCGCGCTGAGCCGACGGCTCTACGCCCTGATGCCGCGCATCCGCATCACCGACCTGCTCGTTGAGGTGAACGGCTGGACCGGCTTCGCGGACCACTTCACCCACTTCCGCACTGGCGAGGCCGCGACCGACCTGCCGGCGCTCATGGGCGCGATCCTGGCCGATGCCACCAACCTCGGCCTGGACCGGATGGCCGAGAGTTCGCGCGGGCTGACCATCCACCAGCTCAACCTGGTGATCGACCGCCACGTCCGTCCTGAAACCTACGCGGCCGCGCTCGCCGCCGTGGTGGACGCCCAGCACGCCGAGCCGTTCGCGGCAGTATGGGGGCCGGGCAGCACCTCGTCGTCGGACGGCCAGTTCTTCCCCGCCGGTGGCCGCGGCGAGGCGGCGTCGGACTACAACGCCCGCCAAGGCTCCGAGCCGGGCTCGGTGTTCTACGGCTTCATCTCCGACCGCTTCGCCTCATACTACTCGCGCGTCATCGCCGCCGCAGCCAGCGAAGCGCCCTACGTGCTCGACGGCCTCATGCACCACGAGAGCGCGGTCGAGATCCACGAGCACGCCACCGACACCGCCGGCGCCGTCGAGAGCATCTTCGCGCTCACCCACGCCTTCGGCTACCGCTTCGCCCCGCGCATCCGCGGTCTCGCCGACCGCAAGCTCTACGTCACCGAGCGCGGCATGGGCGACAATCTGCCTGATGCGGCGTTCGGCGGCGTGATCAACCGCCCCGCCGTCGAGGACAACTGGGCCGAGGTGCTGAGGGTCGCCGCCTCCATTCGCGCCGGCACCGTGCCGCCCTCGGTCATGCTCAAGAAACTCGCGGCCTTCCCACGGCAGAACGCGCTGCACCGGGCGCTGCGGGAGATGGGACGCGTGGAACGCGCGATCTTCACCTGCGACTGGCTGCTCGACCCGGAACTGCGTCGGCGCAGCCACGGCAATCTCAACAAGGGCGAGAGCCGGCACGCGCTGGCGCGGGCCGTGTTCTTCCATCGCCTGGGCGAGTTGCGCGACCGCACCGCCGAGGGCATGGCCCACCGCGCCTCCGGGCTGAACCTGGTCGTGAACGCCATCGTGCTCTGGAACACCACGTATCTCAGCCGCGTCGTCGCCTACGTCCGCAGCCAGGGCGTCACGCTCACCGACGAGGCGCTGTCCCACGTCGCCCCGCTGAGGTGGGACCACATCGCCCTCACCGGCGATTACCTCTGGTCAGACGTGGGTGCCCCGCGCGAGCGCTTCAGGCCACTGCGCACCCGCCGGTTCAGGCCAGAGGCGTTCCAAGTCTCACAACCCGCTTAGCGTACACGGCTGCAGAAACTCCCACGCATCCCCGTAGTGCCGACCACTGCCATCACGGGCGTGATGTCGACGGCGCCGCCGGAGACGATGCCCATGACGAGGCCGCGAAGCTCGAAGAGCATGTAGCCGCAAACCACGAAGAGCAGGAGGCCGCCGAGGAGGAGTTGACCGAGATGGACGACCTGGCCCGCGAGCGCGGAGCCGTCCTGCCCGACCGTCGCGACCTGACCGATGATTGCGGCTTCGGCGCCCGTCACGAGCACCAGCAAGGCGACGATGAAGGCTTGTAAAAGGACGGCGCCAAACAGCGAGCCGAGCCAGCGCTAGAACATCCCATGCGTCGCGGGAAAAGCGAGCATTCCGACAAAGAGCGGACCGATCCCCACCAGGAGCACGATGGCGACGTAGGCGAACAACCAGGCGCCGAACGCCACCGCCACCACGGCGCCGGAGACGACCCAATACAAGGCCACGAGAAGGTGGAGGCCGATGTCTCCCCAGCTCGAAAGGTGCGCCTCGACGGCGCTCCCGGCCATGTAGGCGCTGTTCCAGATGTTGTCGAAAGCGGTGGCACCGATCTGAACCGATACGCCGCTGAAGCCGCCCGTAAGCGTGGTGCTGAGCCAGCCCGGAAGGCCTGTCAGGGCGAGGTCAGCAACGAATTGGTGATAGGTCGCGGCCCCAGTCGCAATCGTGAAGGCGATGGCGCAGCGCAGCAGCTTGCGCTCGATGTCGGACAGCGGGTTGGCGTCAGGAGCGAAGGTGCGGATAAGCGAGTAGCCGGCGAGGAACACGACGAAGGCGCCGGTGAGCGGCAGCTTGATCTGGCCGGAGAGGGCAGTGATCGTGTAGTTGACCCAGCCGGCGATCGGCGGCTCGATCTTGCCGAAGATCGTCGCGAAGACGGTCCATTCATTGTTCATCGGGTCGTGACCCCTGCATGGCCGTTGCTCATCCAGGTCGGGGCGCAGCGCGCTGTAGGCACAGCGGCCGAGCGAAAGGGCAGGAGCACGCCGGCCGAGACCCACCCGATCACCGGATGATCGCGGGTCGAGCCGAGCCAGAGCGCCTCGGCGTAGCCGTTGACGACGCGCTCAGGGGCACGGGCGATGACCACGTAGGGTGCAGCGCCTAGGCTCGCGGCGTCAGGTGATGGTGCCGACAGCATGTGCGGCACCGAGGATGCATCAGTCAGGTGCGCGGCATCGCGCGCGAGCTGCATGCACGCGTAGCCCTCGATGGGCGCGATGGCCTGCAGGCCCGTTCCCTGCGCGGCGGCGTTCTCGAAGCCGGCAAGGACCGCGAATGCCAGCGCGGCCGGGGCGATGAAGAGCGAACCTTTCGACATGCCGACTCCTACGTTCCGGCCGAATTGAGCAGCACGGGCGCGTGGGCAGCGGTCGCGCCCATCCGGGTCGTCACCATTTGCCGCCACTGCCCGACGCTCATTCCGGGCGTGATCCCATTGGCGGCGAGGTTCGTCCCGGCCGGAAGGAGCGCCGCCATATTCGAGCCGTCTGGGGCGGCTGCGACGTTCACGCCGGCAGCCGGTCCGAAATTGTAGTAAGCCCGTGTATCCAGGCCCGTGGGGTTCTGGACGCCGCTCGCCTGCAGGCTCGTCGCCGCGTCGCGCAGGTATTGGGCCGCGGCGATGCTCTGGGTCGCGGGATCGGTTTTGCCGCCCACAGCACCGGCGAGGCTCGGATTCTGCGCGATGGCCTCTCGAATGGTCTGATTGTAGGTGCCGTCCGACATCTGGAAGGGGCCGCTGATCGTGCCCGTCCCGGCGACGTTCTGGCAGTTGCTTTCGATCTGGCAGACACCCGCGAGAACGGCGGGGTTCACGCCCATCTGCTGGGCATATTGCGACGCCTGCTGTCCCCAAGGCTGTGCCGCCATGGCGCCCGTGACGGCGCCGCCGAGATTGGTCCCGCCGGCCGAGGCCGGGATGATGTTGCCAGTGCCCGCGACAGGAGTGCCGCCGGCCACCACGCCGTTGCCGCAGGAAGTCGATGTGAGAGGCGTCTGAGTCCGCCCGGCGGCGATGACCTCGTCATATTGGCAACGCCGGAGCTGGTCGCGTTGGGTGTCTTCGTTCCGTTGCTGCGCGGCCTGAAAGGCGGTGAGTGTCTGCGCCTGGATCTGGCGAGCTTGGAGGTGCGCCTGCTCCATCTGGATGCGCGCGCCAACATCCTGGACGGCCTTGCCATCCGGGGCGCTGTTCAACTCGCTCTCGAGGCCCTGGAGCGCTTGAGCGTGCTGCGTGGCGGAAGCGTAGAGGTCGTTCACCAGCCCTTGGACGGCGGCGACACTGTTCCCGCGCATGGTAAGTTGATTTGCCAGAAAATCTTGCCCGGGCGCGGTATAGATGTTGTTCCGCTGCCAATACTGGAGTGCAGAGGTTCCAGCTCCGCCGAGTTGCAATCCCGAGATCGCCGACACGATGGCCGCTGGATTGGTCGTGATCGGCGCCCGGAACTGCTGCGTGTTGAACTGCGTGGCGAGCGACTGGAGCACGGTGTCAGGGAGATGTGCGATCGCCTGATATGTCTGGACGAGTTGATTATATTGCTGCCGCATCACCTCGATTTGCCGGGCGAGCTCTTCTGCGGTCGCCAGGGTCTGCGCGAACACGCTGGGATCGAACACCACGTCCCCGACGCCAAACAGCGCGAGCGCCGGCAACGGGGCGAAGGCCACGCTGACGCAAATCGCGCTGGCAAGCAGGGGGACGCGGCGGGTCATGACGCGACCAACTCCTTCGCAGGTGCCTTCCGGGCAGCGTGAAAGGCGTCCAGGAGTCGGGCCGGGTCGGCGAGTGTGGTCTCGTCCATCCGGTCGAGAAGACGCACCGTTTCCTCGCGGCCGGATAGCACGGCGATGTCGTCGTCGAGGCCTTGGAGGTGTAGCTGCAAGACTACGCTCTCCGACCCGCGCTTGTAGAGGAACAGGCCGGACCCCATCGGCAGGGACCGGATGATGTCCACCTCGG
Organism: Novosphingopyxis sp.; assembly: GCF_965218915.1. Classification (GTDB taxonomy): domain Bacteria; phylum Pseudomonadota; class Alphaproteobacteria; order Sphingomonadales; family Sphingomonadaceae; genus Novosphingopyxis. The sequence goes on from NZ_OZ244711.1 coordinate 84,499, forward strand.
CGTCCGTGTAGCCCATGCCAGCCGGGCCGTAGTCCTCAAGCGTTGCCCGAGGGTTCGCAAAGGCGACGGTGCCCGGGCACTGTTCGCGAATGGTGTGGCCGATCGGCGAGGCGAGCGCGTCGCGCGGACTCTGCGTGCCGAAGAGTACGGGCGCGTTCTTCTTGCCGCGCGTCTTGAGGCTGTCGTTGATGAGATCCGCGAATGCGGGCACGAGCAGTGAGCGCCAGCCCTCGTCGATGACGGTGACGAACCGCCTTCCGTCGAGAAGCTTGTCCGACTGGTGAAAAATGGTCGCCATGACCGGGCCGCTGGCCTCGGGGTTGTCGAGGATGGCGGTCTGGTCGAAGCCCATCATCGGCGTGGATAGATCCACCAGGTGACGGGGACCGTCGATGACCCAGCCCAGCTCCCGTCCCCACTCCCAACGGCGGAGCCGGGCCGCGGCGCTGTCCGGCTCCGCCTGGTCGGGGAGCGCTGCGATCACGTCGCCCAGCCAGCGTTCCTCGGGCGGCAGCTCCATGACACCGCGCAGGCCGATATCGAGCCGACGATCCTCCTCGGCGGTAAGCGCGCGACCGCCGCCCGACGTAGCGCAACCGTGCAGGAGCCGGCGCAAGAACACCATGTCTGCCCCGTCGCTTCCATCGAGCGCCTTCAGTGGAGCCACGGTCGGTTCGCCGTTGCGCAGGCGCAGGTAGGATCCACCCATGGCGCGGATGGCCAGTTCGGCGCCGCGGTCCTTGTCCCAGAACTGCACCTGGGCGCCTGATCTCTCGAGTTGTGAGATCAGAAAGTTGAGCCACACCGTTTTGCCAGAGCGACTCATTCCCGACACGAACACGTTGCCCAACCCGGCGACATGCAGGTGAAAGCGGTAGGGCTCGCCCGTGACGGTGCGAAACAGGGCGACCGGCTCACCCCAAAAGCCTTGCCGCTCGCCGGAAGGCTGTCCATGAAACGGCGCAAATGCGCAGAACGCGCGGGAAGAGATCGCGCCGGGTCGCACCCGCAGATGAGAGTTTCCGGGGATCACACTCGCCCACGCGGCCTCGTTGCCCAGGGTCTCCCGCGCAACCCGCACCCCGCCGTTGGCCAAGTCGCGGGACGCCTCGGACACCGCGGCGTGCAGCGCGCGGGGCGTGTCGCCGAACACCAGTACGGTCGCGGCGTGATCGCCCATGACGAACTTGCCGGCCGAGAGGTCGTTGGCGGCTTGGGCGAGCTCGGCAAGCTGCTCAAACGCCTTGTCGCCGGCATAGACCATCTTGTTCTGCTTGCGCGTCAGCACATCGTGGCCGCCCGCCAAGTTCAAGCAGCGGAACGAGTGGACTGCCGTGTATCGATAGGGCGCGGCGCGAAGCCGGGAGAACATCCCAGGCCAGAACTCGGCGGGATAGCCGCCCATGCTGAGCATGGCGGCAAACTGGGTCCAGCCGGGGCCGTGGATGTCCAGCGTCTCATGCCGAAAGACCAAGCGCTCGCCGAACATCGCCGCACCCGTACGCCCGAGGGGCACGGGGCAGGCCCGCCACACGCCCGTCGCGGCGAAGGCGATGGCTTCAGCCATTTCGTTAAAGCGCGGGCCGAGGCGCTCGCCGCGCAGGCCGGGAACGCGGCGATTCCTGATGCCGAGACGCCTGGGGCGGTAGGCGGCGAGGCTGGCTGCAATCTGATCGCATACCGTGTCGAGCCGGCGCAGCCGGTCGTCGGGGGTATCCTCTGCCTCAGCCTTCGCTTGCCGGCGCTCGACGCGACTGCCGACGAAGTCGCCGAACGGGCGGGCCGGTCCGACCTGAACGGCAAGAAAGAGCGGATTGCTGTAGAGCAGCCCCTCGTAGAGTTGCTCGCGGTAGGCGAGGTCGAGCGCCTCGGCATAGGCGGAGCGGAAGCCGGCACCCTCGCGCAGGTAGTCGGACGGGTCGGCGGTGCTGCGGCATTCATAGGCGGTGAGCGTGAGGCCGTCAGAGGCGATGTTGCGGATGAGGTCGTTGCGCTGCACGTGGGCGTGCGCGATCTGGTCATCATGCAGGGTCTCGCACGCGAGCCCGTCCAGCGCGAAGACGGCGAGCACATGGCCACCGTCGAGCAGCATGGCCTGATCCGAGATGGGATAGCGCCAGGGTACGTAGTCGGCCAGGAGCCGGGGCCGCCGAAGGCTAAACACAGGTGGGGTACTCCCGTGCCTTGCGGCGGGCAGTGTCGGGCGGAGACAACGCGAGTAGCGTGGAGCCGCCGTAGATGGCGGCACCGAACGCTTGACCCTTCGTTTCCGCCCAACGCCGGAGGATGCCGAAAAAGTTCGGCTCCCACCCGGCCAGAACGCGTGTCAGGACGTAGACGGGGCCGCCAACCAGCCAATAAAGCGGCGAACCCATGATCATGCCGAACAGGAACGTACCGAACAGATTGATATAGCAGGCTTCCATGGGCACCCCCCAGCGCATGGCCGGGCGGGTGCATGCCAGGAAGAGGGTCTCATGCGGCAGCGTCATGCGGGCTCTACCCGCCGACTGCGCCGGCACCGCCGCCGATCATGCTGACCAAGTAGGCGGCCGTGAAGGCTCCGGCGCCGAAGGCGAGAGACCGGAAGGCGTAGTTGACGGGAACCCAATGCAGCGCCGCGGAGAGGAAGCTCCCCGCCACGGCCAAGACAATGAGAGACACCCCGAATGGCCCCGTAATGAATTGGGCGAGGGCCTGGACGAGCGTGTAGAGCGCGTTGAGACCAGTTCCGTTCATTGGTTCGAACTCCGCATGGACACGAGCTCGCCAGGGTTTCGGGAAGCTGTGGCGAGACGGCTGACCGGGACCGCCGGCGCGGCTGGGCGCGGCCCGTCAAGGGGCTGCGCGGCAAACAGGAAAAGGGGCGCAAACGTCAGCTCGCGCGCTCGCGTGTGCCCGACGAAGGGATCGGGCGGAGGTAATGGCTTAGCCGCCGGCTGTGGCATTTCGGCCGGAATGGCTGGGCCGGCCGCCATTTCGGCTCGCACGCGGCGCAACGCGCCTTCGACGCGTTCGGGATATCCGTTGGCGCATTCAGGGTGGCCGGTGTTGTAGCGACAGCTCACCCGGCGTTCGATGGTGTAGGCTTCGGCCAGCACCGCTACGCCTGCGCAGACATTCGCGCGCGGGTCAAACACTCTCTCGGCCGTCAGCCCAAGGCGCGCCCAATTCGCGTCGTTAACCTGCATGACACCGGCGTCGAGGCGGTGACCTTGGGCGTGCAGCGCCGCCACGAGCGCGACCGCCTCAGTCGGGGTGGGTGCCGCGTAGGAGCGGCCACTCGTATTGTCGTGGATAGCGGTCGGCTCAAACCCGCTTTCCGTCTGCGCCGTTGCGGTCACAA
>NZ_OZ244712.1:0-19214 GCF_965218915.1 Novosphingopyxis sp.
AGGAGGCGGCGCTGCGGCACGTGACGGGGCCGGACGGCCTATCGCTGGTGGCGGGGTTCGCGGGTACGGGCAAGTCGTCGATGCTGGGGGTAGCGCGGGTGGCGTGGACGCGGGCGGGGTATCGGGTGATCGGCGCGGCGCTGTCGGGGATCGCGGCCGAGGGGCTGGAGGCGGGGTCGGGCATCGCGTCACGGACGCTGGCGAGCCTGGAGCATGGCTGGACGGAGGGGCGGGATGCGCTGACCCGCCAGGACGTGCTGGTGGTGGACGAGGCCGGGATGATTGGCTCGCGGCAGATGGAGCGGGTGCTGATGGCGGCAGCCAAGGCTAGGGCTAAGGTGGTGCTGGTGGGCGACCCGGAGCAGTTGCAGGCGATCGAGGCGGGGGCGGCGTTCCGGGCCTTGGCGGAGCGGCACGGGACGCGGGCGATCACGGCGGTGCGGCGGCAGCGGGAGACGTGGCAGCGGGAAGCGACGCGGGAGCTGGCGACGGGGCGAACCGGGGAGGCGCTGGGGCGGTATGCCGAGGCGGGGATGGTGCGGGGGTCCGGCACGCGGGCGGAGGCCATGACGGCGCTGGTGGCGGGATGGGATGCGGCGCGCGAGCAGGCTCCACAGGCAAGCCAGGTGATCCTGGCCTATACGCGCGACGACGTGCGGGCGTTGAACGAGCTGGCGCGGGAGCGGATGCGGGCGGCGGGGGCGCTGTCGGGCGCGGACCAGGTGGTGGCGACGGAGCGGGGCGCGCGGTCGTTTGCCGCGGGCGACCGGATCATGTTCGGGCGCAACGAGCGCGGGCTTGGCGGGCATCCCGGCCGGGGGCAGGGGGTGGCGGTCAAGAACGGCACGCTGGGGACAGTGCTGGCGGTGGAGGCCGGCGGCGAGCGGCTGACGGTGGCGCTGGACGGGGCTGGCGGCCCGGCTGGGGCTGGGCAGGCGGGGACGGACGCGCGGCCGGTGGCGACGTTCTCCGTGCGGGATTACGGACACGTGGACCACGGGTATGCGGCGACGGTGCACAAGGCGCAGGGGGTGACGGTGGACCGGGCGCATGTGCTGGCAACGCCGCACATGGACCGGCACGCCGCTTACGTGGGGCTGACGCGGCACCGGGACGGGGTGGCGCTGCACTACGGGCGCGACGACTTCGCCGATGGCGTGCGGCTGGTCCGCAGCCTAAGCCGGGAGCGGGCCAAGGACACCACCCTGGATTACCGGGACGAGCAGGAGCTGATTCGGCGGTATGCCGAGCGGCGGGGCTTGGACCCGCTGCGGCCGGACAGCGCCATCGTGGTGCAGCAAGGGCCGGAGCGAGCGGCCGAGCGGCCAAGGCCGGGGCAATCGGCGCCCACGTCCGAACCGGCTGAGGCGCGTGCGGCGCTACGTCCTATGGCGGCCTCGGGGGCGGCGCGAGGGGGTGCGCGGCCGGCGGTGGCAGCGGGGGTGACGCAGTGGCGGGAGCGCTACGCGGCGGACAAGGAGCGGCGGGCGCGGGAGGCGGCGCACCAAGCGGCGGTGGACGCGCAGGCGGGGAGGCTGGTGGAGCGATGGGTGGCGCTGGTGGAGGGCTACGGCGCGGCGCTGCCGACGCTGGAGCGCGACCCCGAGCTGGGCGGGACACGGCCGGCGCTGCTGCGGTTCGGACGGAGCCTGCGCGAACAGGGCGAGGCGACGACGGCGCTGCGGCAGCGGGGCGACGAGTTCGGGATGGCGGAATGCCCGAACCTGGCACGGGTGCTGGCGGCGCGCGACCCCGAGCGGGTAATCCGGTCGTGGCTGGACGGCTACGAGGCGGAGACACGTGCGGCGCTGGCGCGGGAGCGGGAGGCCGGGCTGAAGCGGGAGGCTGAGCGGCTGGCGCAGCAGCGGGCAGCGCCGCGGCAATCGCGCGGGATGTCGATGGGGTGAGCGGGGGGTGAGCGGGAGCATGAGCGGGCGGGCGGCGGATCAAGAGGCGGACGCGCGCGAGCAGGCGCTGTTCGGACTGATGGCGGTGGCGGAGGAGCAGCAGGCGGCGGTGCGGGCGGCGCTGGCGGGGTTGGCGGCGCAGCAGGCGGCGCTGGAGCGGCAGGGGGCCAGCTTGGAGCGGCAAGCGGAGGCGGTGCGGGCGGAGGCGGCCGGGCTGCGGCGGGTGGCGGGGGAGGTAGGGCCAGGGCTGGCGCGGAGCACGCGCGAGGCGGCGGCAGCGGCGGTGGAGCGGGGCCTGGCCGGAGCGGGCGAGACGGCGACGACGGCGGTGGAAGCGGCAGCCAGGCCGTTGCTGGAAAGCTTATCGGGGGTAACGGCGCAGGCGGGGGCGGTAGAGGCGTCGCTGCGCCGCGTGGTGGGCTGGGCGACATGGCGGCTGCTGGGGCGCGGTCTGCTGGTTGTGGTGGGGCTGGCTGGGCTGCTGTGGCTGGCGCAGGGCATGGCGTGGTGGTGGGACCAGCGGGCGCTGGAGGGGGTGCGGGCGCAGACGGCGCGGCTGGAGGCGCAGGTGGCGGAACTGAAAGGGAAGCGGGACGCGCTGGAGGCGAACCGGGACGAATTGGAGCAGTCTGGCCTGCTGGCGAAGATCGAGCGGTGCGGGTCACGCAGCCGGCTGTGCGTGCGGGTGGACGAGCGCGCGGGGGCGTTCGGGACCGCGAGCGACTACCGGGTGCTGTTGGGGTACTAGGTCCAGTAGCGGTTCAGCTTGACGCTTACCCAGGTTTTCCGGCCAGTGCAGTCGCGTCCTCTCACACAAGCTTGGTAGCGCCGATTTGCAAAAACTTAAATTATGGATTTTTTGCTAAATTAGCCAATTATTAGTTATGTTTGACAATAATAATGACATTAATCCTACGGTTTTGTGAAGACAATATGTGTGCTAAACAATAGTGTAAATGTTTTCCATACTTGACTAAGGCTTTTTATCTCTTATCAAGAGCATAGTAATGTTCTTTGCGGCAGGATAGACTTGAGGAGTGCATACATGGGCACGAGCGTTCCATGTGAGGTGAATTGGGGACCCGGGGAAGAGCAGGTTCAATACGCGTCCAGTCTTACTCTTGACGGTCGGCAAGCCAGCATGTGCGTTGAGGCGACACCGGACGGAAGATGGGACTGGACAGCTTGGTGCGTTGATGACCCAAACAACGCCCGATACGGCGTGGAACAGACATTCGCAAAAGCTATGCAGTCCGCTAAGCGAGCACTTCCAGACTTGGCACAGACCGGCAAAACATCACGGCCGCTGCGACTCAGGCTTGTCGGCTCGTAGTCCGCGTAGCAGTCGCGAACGGTCATTGGCTTAAGCGTTTATCGTAGCATGCCGACCGCGCTCATCAAACGCCGATAATGCTCTGCACCTTGGACGCGAGCGCTTCGATGCCAAAGGGCTTCGCCAGAACTTCCAGGCCGGGTTCCAGCAGCAAGCTATTAGTGGCCGTGACCTGATCTTGAGCTTCGATGTGACCCGTCATGAAAAGGACCTTTAAGCCTGGATGCTTTGCTTGCACCACGTTGGCCAAATGGCGGCCATCCATGCTGCCGGGCAGGCCAATGTCGGTGAGCAGGAGGTCAAGCCGAGCCCCGGAGGCCACAACCTGTAAGGCAGAGCTGCCGTCGTAAGCTTCCAGGACCGCGTAGCCGCAGCCGGACAGTACATCGGTGACGACCATCCGCACCGCTGGCTGGTCATCGACGACCAGCACAACGGGACCTGTCTTAGCCAGGACCAGGCGTGCCCGTGTTGCGCTTTCGGCCTTGCCGTATTCGTCCGATGTCTCGAAGTGCCGGGGCAGGTAAACCGTCACGGTTGTTCCCTGGCCAGGCGCACTCTCCAATCGGATATGGCCGCCCGACTGCTTCATGAAGCCGTAGATCATCGATAGTCCGAGGCCGGTGCCTTGCCCAAGCGGCTTTGTCGTGAAGAAGGGTTCGAACGCATGCGTGATCACGTCAGTGGTCATGCCTGTCCCGGTATCGGCGACGGACAGGGCCACGAACTCGCCGGGTGCCCCGTCCCTCGGAAACGTGTTGGTGCGTCCGCCTGCCCGCCATTCCGGCAACACCACGTTTGCCGTCTCGATCACCAACTGCCCCCCGGTCGGCATGGCATCGCGGGCGTTGATCGCCAGGTTGAGCAAAGCGCTTTCAAGCTGGTGCCGATCGTACAGCGTGGACCATAGATTGCTGGCGAGACTGGTCCTGATCCGGATGCCCAATCCGACCGTGCGGCGGAGCATCTCTTCCATGCCGGAGACCAGCCAATTCACGTCGGTGCGCTGGGGGTCGAGTTTCTGCTGACGGGAAAACGCGAGCAGGCGATGGGTCAATGCTGCCGCACTGTTCGCGGACGCCAACGCGGTGTCCAGGTAGCGGTCGAGGTTCGTGGTTTGCCGCCTGGCAAGGCTGCTGCGCATCAGTTCGAGGCAACCGGAGATGCCGACCAGCAGGTTGTTGAAGTCGTGCGCGATGCCTCCCGTGAGCTGGCCGAGAGCTTCCATCTTTTGCGACTGGCGCAGTTGCTCCTCGGCCTGTCGCCGCTCGTCGGCTTCCGCGCGCAGCTTTAAGTTGGCATCGACCAGCAAGCGGGTCCGCTCAACGACATCCGTCTCGAGTCTCTCGTTTGCTTGTCGCAACGCAGCTTCAGCCGTCTTGGCCGCGGTGATGTCGATGGCGACGCCGGTATAGCGAAGCGGCTGCCCGTCTTTTCGTTCGTAGCAATGGCCGCGCACCTGCAACCAGCGTATCTCGCCGCCATTGAGGACAAGACGGAACTCTCTTTCGTAGTCTGCGGATGAGGCGAGCGCTTGGTGAAGGCCCGCCTGCACTCGATCTCGGTCCTCATGATGAACCCGCAACATCAAGTCGTCGAGTGTCACGCCGGCAGCCGCCTTCATGGGATCGAGGCCGCGGAACGCGACAAAATGCTTGTCAGCGACGATCAGGCCGTTCGGCACGTCCCACTCAAAGAACGCGATCAGACCGGTCTGGAGCGCGTTCTGCTGCCGATCGAGACTTGCGCTGAGCGACGCTTTTTGCGTGCGCAGGTTGTTGATCATCTGCAGGCGATCGACAGCCGCTGCAAGCATGTTGCCGTAAACAGAGAGAAAGTTCAGGTCGTCAGCGCTGAACATGCGGGCTTCGCGGCTGTCAACCTGTAGGATGCCGAATGGGGGCTGGCCTTCGGCCCCGATGATCGGAACGTTCGCAAGTGCCCGCACGCCGTGTTCGATAAGAAAGTCCGGATATTCGAACCGCGTCTCCTTGGTGATGTCGGGAGAGACGAGCGGCTTGCCCGTCCTCAGCGCATGACCTTCCGACGACTGATCCGACGCGCTGACCCTGACAGTGCCGACGATGCCGAGATCCCAGCCAATGCCCGCGCGCACCAGGAGCGTCTCGCCGCCCTCCTCCAACTCCATGACTTTCGCCAGGTCGGTATTGAGGGCCTCGCTTACGAGACGGCATGCCTCGGCGAGGATCTTGTCCAGGTTGTCGGACTTAAGCGCGAACTCACCGAACTTGGCCAGGACGTCTTGCCGCTGCAGCGACCCAACACACTCAATCGCCTCTACGTCGTTCAAGCATCGTCTCCGAATGACGTCACGCAGAATCGCTGGAGGACTGCTTGAGCAATCATCTAGGAAAACTGACGAGGCAAGCCTCTCGTGAACGTCTAAATATTTGCCATCACTCTTATATTTTGTCAGAAAACTAATGCGTTTATCATCGCAAGTTTATGCCCGACATGCAACCTATTCTGGTAGGCCAATGACATGCTGATTGGCTATCTGCGGGTTTCGAAAAGTGAGGCGGCATTCGTTGGGGAGCAGCAGCGCGAGGCCCTGCTTGCCGCCGGCATCGCGTGCGAGCGCATCTATGAGGACGTCGGGTTTGGTCGCCACGATGCCCGTCCCGGTCTGATCGCTTGCCTGGCACGGCTTCAGGTCGGCAATACGCTCGTGCTATGGCGGCTTGATCGCTTCGGTCGCAGTTTGAAGCATCTTGTCGCCGCAGTTGAAGAGCTGCGCGTTCGCGGCGTGGGATTGAAGGTGCTGGCCGGTGCCGGCGCGCAGATTGACACCACCTCCGTGACCGGCTGGCACGCCTTCTCTCTTTTCTCGGTGTTTTCCGAGTTCGAACGCGAGCTGGTCAAGGAACGCGTTGAGGCCGGCCGGACGACCGCTCGTGCCCGTGGTCGCAAGGGTGGCCGACCGCGCAAGATGAACAAAGAATCGTTGGCTTCGGCTATGGCCGCGATGAGCAATCCAGAGGCTAAGCCATCCGAGGTGGCCCGGAGCTTGGGCCTGACGACCACTACGCTGTACGCCTATGTCAACGGAGATGGCACTCCCAAAGCAGCCGGCATGGCCATACTCAACAGTGCGATCCCAGACAGTGGCCTGCCAGCGGCAAATAAAGACCAAAGCAAGCGAAGCCGCGGTCGCGTCCGGATAAGGAAGCCATAAGCGTTGCCTCTGGCTGGTGAGACCAGCCTCACGCCCCCGCTGTTAGTCACCGATAGAGAAGTCACGATTTCTCACCGATAGAAATGTCACTGGATACGCGAGCAGCGCTTGGGCGTTGTGTCGCGACACCTGGCTTTCACCCCGCTTGCCCGTGCAGCATTTGCGCATAGGCTAGAACAGGGCCAAGGCGGTTGTCAGGCAGCGGTGCTCCCGCAGTTGGCGCCAGGGCCGCCAAGGAGCCCGCGATCATGGTGTCCCGTCGCGCCTGCTTCGCCTTGATCGCCGTCATGGCGGCGCCAAGGTTCTTGTGCGCAACCACGCTGCCCTGCTGCACCTGACGGCCTTTGTCGAACGCCAGGTAAGGCAAAGCCTGGCCCTGGTGACGGATCTCGAACCGGCCGTCGGGAAAGTCGTGCGCCATCACGCGCTTGCGGGCCAGGCTCCGCGTCAGCTCGCTGGGCTGCAGCAGGAACAGCGCCTTCTCGTATTGCACCGTCAGGCTGTCCGACACCGTGCGCTCCTCCTGCCAGCTGAACGCCGTGTCGAGGTCGTCCGTCCCGGCGACCGGCCGATGCATGTCCCGCGCGTCGCTTGCCGCCTTGGCAAAGCGCGCGTTGTAGGCGGCCATGAACGCGGGCAGGGCGGCGTTGCCGGCCTCGATCGAGCAGACGCCCTGCAGCCGGAACTCCTTCACCAGCCGGTCCTGCAGCGTCTTGTTGGCGCGCTCCACTCGGCCTTTGGCCTGCGGCGTGTTGGCGCATAGGATGCCGATGTTCAGGTCGTGCAGCGCCCGGCCGAACTGCGTCATGCCGCGGCCCTGCACCGCGTCGGCCTTGCTGACCCGGAAGATGCTGTGCTTGTCCGAGTAGAACGTCACCGGCTTGCCATGCGCCGCAAGATAGGCCCGGGTCGATTGGAAGTAGCCGAATGCCGCCTCGGTCTCGACCAGGCGCAGTTCCATCAGCCGGCTTGTCGCGTCGTCGATGAACACCAGCAGGGTGCATTGCGGGCCGCGGCCCTCGAACCACCAATGCTCGGACCCGTCGATCTGCACCAGCTCGCCCAGGCAAGCCCGGCGCGGCCGCGGCTGGAACACGCGCGCACGGCGGTCCCGGCGCCGCAGCCAGAGCCCGTCGGCGATCATCCACTGCCGCAACGTCTCGACGCCCAGCGGCAGGCCATGCAGCTCCAGCAGCTTCTCCGCCGCCAGCGTCGGCCCGAAATCGGCATACCGGTCCCGCACCAGGCCGATCGCCGTCCGGCGCAGCGTTGCGCCATGCGCCCGGTTGCCGGGCCGGCCGCGCTTGCGCGACACCAGGCCGACCGGACCTTGCGCTTGGAACGCGCTTCGCAGCCGTAAAAGCTGCCGCCGGCCGATGCCCAGCAACGTCGCCGCCTCGTCAAGGCCCAAACGGCCGTCGCCCAGTTCCACCAGCACCTTGACGCGCTGCAATTCCCGTACGCTCACCTGAACCACCGTCATGCTTGGCCGCTCCACCGATCTCACGGCAGAGTGCCAGCCAGGACATCTCTATCGGTGAGAGAAGCGACATTTCCATCGGTGATCTACACCCGCGAGTACCATAATTCGCATTATGGGAAGTGGGGAACAGCATCCGCCGAGTAGCGGCGAAGCAGCCACGGCCCGCCGCGCCGGGCCGGCGCTCGATACTACGCCGCGGGCAGTCGAACCGAGCTGGAGCGCCTGAACCGTTACTCGCCAGGACATTGCAGCTCCGAACCGTGCCGGCTAGACCCGGTGCCTATGCAGCGCAACGTAGCGCCAGCATAGCGCAACGTAGGCAGTCCGATGGCACGCATAGGCATCACGGAAGCAGCCCAACAGCTCGGGTTGTCGCCAGACACGATCCGCCGACGCATCCGAAAAGGCCAGCTCACGGCGATTCGGGATAACCGGGGTATGTGGCAGATAGACGTGCCCGACGACGCCACGGCCGAGCCGTGCATAGGCAGGAACAATGTTGCGCCACCCTATGCAGCGCCTATGCAGCCGGACTCGGCTGCACTGGATATGCTTCGCGAGCAGCTCCAGCACGAACGCGAGCGAGCGGATCGGGCCGAGGCGCGATCCGACCGGATCGAGGCACGCGCCGATCAGGACCGCGCGGCGGCGGCGGAGCGGGAGGCATGGCTTCGCAGCCGGATCGAGGCGTTGACAGTCCGGCCGCTAGCCTGGCGTGACGTGTTGGCCTGGTGGCGCAAGGGGAGTGGATAACCGCTTGCCAGCAGTGCGTTGCTGGCCGTAGCGTACGTGTCGCCGCAATCCCGCGGCGAGCTGGAGGCTGCTTTGCCACCCTAAAATGACAACGGCCGCCCACAAGGGACGACCGAAGCACTGCCCCAAAGGGGCGCTACATGATGGCTGTGTGAGAACTCCAGCATGTAGCGTCCGCCGCTTTCCGGCAAGACCTTATTTTCGGGCCGGGGTACGTGCGCGCTGTTTTCCGTGGTGCGGCCGTCGTCGGGAGAGTCCCGATGCCCTGCTGGCACTCCGATTCCATTTTTGGCGACGGACCACGCACCCCGCTAGACCGGGAGCGCCGCGCCGTCTGGCGTGCTCGCATCAAGCTGGCCCGGCGGCCCGGCGGGTTGACGCTCGGCGCGGCGGCCGTGGCCGGCGTGCTCCTCGAGCTGCTCGGGGCCGATGGCCGGCTCGACCCGACGCACGAGACGATAGCCAAGCTGGCGCATGTGAGCGTCTCGACGGTTGGCCGGGCGCTCGATCAGCTCCAGGCGTTCGGGTTCCTCGATTGGGCGCGGCGCCTGGTGCGCGGCCCGGCCGGCGCAAGGCAAACGAGCAGCGCATTCCGGCTGAAAACGCCAGACCGTCATTCTGCGAATCAAGTCTTAGTTAATGTTTCTAAGAGGATAAGGCGATTAAGAGGCTCAGTAGGAGTGCGCCAGGAGCAGGCAGACGCGGAAGCGAGCCGTGATCGGCAGCTCGCCATCATCGCGAGCTGGGCCAGAGCGCCATCCTGACCGGTCAAGCGCCCCACAAACCCCCCCCCCGACGCGCCGATCCGCAAGCCAGCCAAGGGCGGAGCTATGCCGCCCCAAACCGACAAAACGATTCGGTATTGCACCTATTCTCCGACAAGTGTATATTTACACGCATAGAGGGCAATGGAGGATCGGATGCGTCATTTTACGAGTAACGAGGTTTGCGCCGTCACGGGGGCGTCGCTCAAAGTGCTGGCCGCGTGGCTCAAACGGGGCCATTTCCAGCCGCTCGCCGGTCAACCCGGTTCGGGCCGCCGCGGCACCTATGAGATGCCCGACGTGGTTCAACTGGCCTTCCTACGCGAGCTAAGCCGTGTCGGGATCGGGCCGCACATCTCCGCGCAAGTGTGGCGGGACGCGGTTGTGCCAAACAGCGGCGAGCTGAGCTTCCGGCTCCTGTTCGGCTTGTTGGACGACGACACGGCGGTTGATTGGCGCATCGTGTGGCCCGGCGAGGATGATGGGCTAGGCCAAGCCAACGCGCCGGCCGTAGCCGCACTGGTCAATATGCCGCAGCTCATTGCCCGGATCGCCCGCGGAATGGAGGCGGTGGTGAAGGCGCGGGATGCGCTCGCAGTCGAGAGGATCGCGGCATGACATACCCCTATCAGGCGATAATCCAAGGCGAGAAACGGAATACCCGCGGGCCGGTGCTTTCGTTTGACGCCGTGCCGCTGGTTCTGCCGGAGCACGTCGCGGCGCTGCTAACCGTGGCGTTCCGCAACGGGGACTCCGCGCTGCTCCAGGCCACAAGCGAGGACATTCTAGAGCAGGTGTCCGAGATGGTGGTCGCGCTTGCAATGGAATTACGATTCGGCAGCGACGACGCGCCGACCGGGCCAACGCTGCACTGACAACGAAAACCCCGCGGACCCATACCGCGGGGTTCTCATAACCTAAATACGAAAGCACAACCTCATGGACTCTATCGTTTCTATATCGAAATTACAAGCGCAATCGGTGCTAGACCGGGCGCTTGAATTGGGGTAGGTTGAGGATACGTGTAAAAAGTGGTCACAAGATCTGAGGTTGAATGGCGCGGGCGCGTTTGGCGATCTCGCCGACGATGCCTCGGCTGGCCCGGTTGGCAATTTGCTTTTGGATCGCTCGGACGCTGAGGTCGGTGGACGTTGCGAGGGCCTCGATCTCATTGATGACGCGCTGCGGCGTGCCGGGCCGCCCAAGGTGCCGGCCACGCGACTCAGCTGCTCTCATGCCGGCGGTGACGCGCTCGCTGATGAGCGATGATTCCAGCTCGGCCATGGCGCCGATGATGGTGAACATCGCCCGGCCCATCGGGCTATCGGTGTCGATCTGATCCTGGACGCTCACGAAGCGAACCCCGAGGTGATCGAACTCTTCCAGCGCCGCCAGCAGGTGGCGCGTGCTGCGGGCGAAACGGTCGAATTTCCACACCAGCACGCAGTCGATCTCTTGGTTGCGCGCGGCGGTCATGAGGGCGTTGAGCTGGGGCCGGCCCTCTCTGCGCCCTGACACGGCCACGTCGCAGTAATCCTGCACGATTTCGAGGCCGGCGCGCGCGGCATAGCCGCGCAGGCCGTCATACTGCAGGTCCGGCTTCTGGTCGGCGGTCGAAACCCGGAGGTAGAGGGCGGTGCGGGTGCCCTGGTGCGCCCTGGGTCCCGGGCGCTTGCGTCCAGAAAGGTATTCCTTCGCGGACACTGGACGGCCCCCTGCTAACCCCTTCAAACAACATAGCCTGCCCCGCCGCTTCGGCGCACCCTTTTCCGGACACCTCATGACCGCCATCGACCGCACAGCCTACCCACGCCCGGAAGCAGGGCTGACCCGGGAGGAGTTGGGCGAGCGATATCACCTGAGCGAGCCCGAACTCGCCTTCATCCACGCGAGTGCCCGCCGCGACACCGGCCGATTGCTGCTGGCTATGCTGCTCAAGTCTCGACGGGATTTCGGGTGCTTTCCTGCGCCGGACGCAATCCATGCGGATACAGTCCAGCACCTGGCGGCGCAGCTTGGGGTTGCCTCGTGCCAGACCTTGGCGGACGAGATGCGCCGGACCAAGTCGCTCTACCGCTACCAAGCCGCGGTGCGGTCCTACCTGGGCCTCAAGCCGTATGATGACGGAGCGGGGCGCTTCGTCACAGGCACCGTGCTCGAAGCCGCCGAAACCATGAGCGATCCGGCCGACCTCATCAACCGGGCCATCGAAGCCCTGCAAACAGCAGCGATCGACCTGCCCGCGTTCAGCACGCTCGACCGGCTGGTGAGCCGGCTGCGCGCCGAAGTCCATGGGCGCATGTACGACCGTGTTGCAGCCCGGGTCACGGCCGAGCACGCCGCTGTGCTGGATGCCTTGCTGATCAAGCTGACCGGTAGTGTCATCACCGGATTCAACCGGCTGAAGCAGGCACCGGGGCCTGCGACCCCCAAGACGATCAGGCTCTGGACCGAGCGCCTTGAATGGCTGGATGGCCTGATCGATCCCGATCCGCTGTTGGATAGCATCGCGCACACCAAGCTGCGCCAGTTTGCTGCCGAAGCCGCTGCTTCGGAGGTGAGTGACCTGCTCGACATCGCCCAACCCGGCAAACGTGACACCCTCCTGCTCGCCTTGCTGCGCCAAGTTCGCATGCGGTGCCGCGATGAGCTGGTCGAGATGATGTTGCGCCGCATCCGGCGCACCCAGGCTCTGGCCAAAGAACAGCTCGAGGAACTGCATGACCAGCATCGCGCGACCGAGGAAGACCTGATCGGCATCTTCGGCGAGGTGCTCGAGACAGAGCAGGCGCACGGGACGGATGCCGCGTTCGGGCGCCAGGTCCGGGATCTCCTCTCCAAGCAGGGCGGCGTCGCCAAGCTGGCGCAGCAGTGCGAGACGGTGTCCGCCTGGCACCGCGGCAACGACCTTCCGCTGCTGTGGCCTATCCACGCCAAGCACCGCGTCCTGCTGTTCCGGCTGCTCGATCTCACAAACGTCCAGTCGGCAACGCAGGATCGCAGCCTGCTGGACGCGCTGGCTGTCGTGAGCAGCCTTCGCCACACCCGCCGCGACGATGTGGACGGCGGCATCGACCTCGGGTTCGCGTCTCCGCGGTGGCAGGCGTTCGTCACCAGACGCCGGATCAGGCCGGGCGCCATCGACCGGCGTGCGCTTGAGGTGTGCGTGTTCGTCCACTTGGCCGACGCCCTGCAGACCGGCGACCTGTTCATTGTCGGGGCCGAAACCTTCGCCGACTACCGCGCCCAGCTTCTGCCCTGGGCCGAGTGCGAAGCGCGGCTGCCCGCCTACTGCGCCGCACTCGGCATCCCCGAACGGGGCGAAGACTTCGCCGCCGCCCTGAAAGCGGAGCTCACGACGCTGGCCGCCACCGTCGATGCCGGCTTTCCGGCCAACACCGAGTTCACCGTGGATGCCGAGGGGACGCCCCATCTGAAGCAGTTGGCGTCGACGGAGCAGCCAGCCGGGCTGCCGGAGTTCGAGGGCGAGATCCAAGCCCGCCTGGAAGAGCGCCATCTCCTCGACATCCTTAGGCGCACCGAGCACTGGTCGCGCTACACCCGCCACTTCGGGCCACCGTCCGGCGCCGACCCCAAGCTCGCCCAAGCCGTTCAGCGCTATTTGTTCACCGTGTTCGGCTACGGCTGCAATCTCGGCCCCAGCCAAACCGCCCGGCACGCGCCAGAGGTGGCCACGGCGCAGGCGCTGCGCCGGATCAACGCGCAGCACGTCACAGGGGCCAAGCTGGAAGCGGCAATGGTGGACGTCATCGACCAGTACGCTCGGTTCGCGCTGCCGCGGCACTGGGGCGGCGGACGCGCCGCCATTGCCGACGGCACGCATGTCAAACTGCGGGAAAACAACCTGCAGGGTTCCCGGCACATCCGTTATGGCGGCTATGGCGGCATCGCGTACCACCACGTCGCCGACAATTACATCGCGCTGTTCACCAGCTTCATCCCATGCGGGGTATGGGAAGCCGTCCACATCCTCGACGGCCTGCTGAAGAACAGGTCCACCATCCAGCCCGACACGCTTCACGCCGATACCCAGGGTCAGTCGGAACCCGTGTTCGGCCTGTGCCGGCTGCTCGGCATCAAGCTGATGCCGCGTATGCGTGGCCTGGGCGACACGGTTCTGTACCGGCCGGCCAAGGAGACCCGCTACGCTCATATCGACGCCCTGTTCACCGGCGAGATCGACTGGGATCTGATCGCCACCCATCAGCGGGACATGATCCAGGTCATGCTGTCCATCCAGGCCGGGCGGGTCATGCCCTCCATGCTGCTGCGCAAGCTTGGCACCTACAGCCGCCGCAGCCGGCTCTACCGCGCCTTCCGCGAACTTGGCCGCGTCGAGCGCACCCTGTTCCTGCTGAGCTTCTTCTCCAGCACCGAGGTCCGTCGGGTTATCCGCGCCGAAACCACCAAGGTCGAGGCCTACAACGACTTCCTGGACTGGGTGTCGTTCGGCGGCCCGGTGATCAAGAGCGGCGACCCCGTCGAACAGGAGAAGCAGCTCAAATACGCCAGCCTGGTCGCCAACGCCGTCATGCTGTCCAATGTCGCGGACCTGACGCGCGTCCTGTCCGACATGGCTGCCGATGGACACCCGGTCACGCCCGCCCTGGCCGCTTCCCTCAGCCCCTACATGCGCCGCCACATTCTACGGTTCGGCCGATACGCGCTCGACATGGACAGCCTGCCAGAGCCGCTCGACCCACAGCCGCTCCCCTTCGAGCAGGCCTTGTGACCACTTTTTACACGTATCCTCAACCTACCCCGAATTGGCAGCCCAAGGCTTGCCTGTGTTCCCATGCCGCGCCCAAAAGGAGGGCGACCGCTCCGCCAAGTCACCGCGGACGGCGAATGGCTTCCACGACGCCTCGACCGACCCGGCGGTTATCCGGCTCATGCCGTGGGGCGGGGATACGCTGATCGGCGTGCCGACCGGGGGACGCCACCAAGGGGCGGAAGGCCCATCTGAACGGAAACGTACGGTAAGAAACGGGAACACGGCCGATATTTCGTCGAATTTGGCTGAAACTGGCTGATTTCATTCCTGAAGCGGACCGGTTAGGCCGTTTACTGCGTGCAATCATGGCGTGCAACATGGATTGGACGCGGTAAGCACGTCAGGACTGGCGTATTGCACGCAAGAAACCGGGGTGCTAACGCGGGGGATGACTTTGCGTGCAATACCAGCATCGCCAGGCAGCCCGTTTACGGAGCCGAGCTGGATGAGCCCGTTCCTCGCCAGCCTGTCGCATGACGATCTCGCACCAGCCACCTTGCGCGGCTACCGATACGACCTGCGCCACTTCCTCGCTTGGCATGGCACCGTCCAGCACACGCCTTTCACCATCGAGGGCTTGGCCGAGTACGAACTGATCGCCTACCGCCAGCATATGGTTGCCGCCGGGCACCGGCCGGCGACAGTCAACCGCCGGCTGGAGGCCTTGCGCCGGCTCTGCCGGTGGGCGCGCGGAACCGGCGCGTTGAATGCCGATGCCGCAGGCAACGTTCGGCCGATGCGCACCGTCCGGAATCGTCAGCCGGTTGGCCTGACCGATATCGAGGCGCACGCTCTGTTGCGGGCTGCCGGCGCCTCTTCCCACGGCTTGGCGCCGCGGAACTATGCGCTGGTGCAGATCATGCTCCAGGCCGGGCTGCGTGTCGGCGAGGTCGCGGCCCTGACGGTCGCCGACATCAGCATGAGCGACCGTTCCGGCAGCGTCCGCATCCGGCAAGGCAAGGGGCTCAAGGCGCGCGACGTACCGCTGAACGCCACGGCCCGTCGCGCAGTCAGGCAGCACCTCGATCATCGGACGGCGGCGGGATCTGCGGCGCTGTTCACCAGCAGCCGGGAGACCGCAATGCCGGTGCGCACCATCCAGGCCGTGATCGCCAATCTCGCCCGGCGCGCCCGGCTCACGCGCGTGCCGGTTTCGGCGCACACGCTGCGTCACACCTTTGCGCTGGGCTACTTGCGCGACAATCCCGGCAAGCTGGTCGAACTCGCCGGCCTGCTCGGCCATGAGTCACTCGACACCACCGCCGTCTATACGCGACCATCCCGCGATGATCTCGCGGCCGACCTGGAGCGCTCGCACCTCAATGTCGGCGGGTAACCCGAAGCCACCATCACACAGGCATCCCTCGGCCAATGACGACGCCCTTCGAACCGAGCGAGGACGTGCTGGCGCGGCACTGGAGCCTGACGTCAGAAGACCTCGCCGTAATCGCAGCATGCCGCGGTCCCGATCACCGCCGCCGCTTCGCCGTCCAGCTCTGCTGGCTGCGCGCGCACGGCCGTTTCCTCGACGACTACCGCCGTGCGCCGATCAAGATCGTCAACCACCTCTCGCGCCAGCTCGGTCTGCCGCCGATACTGTTTCTTGATCGTGCCGGCCGTGAACCCACTGAGCGGGTCCAGGCCCAGCGCATCCGTCGCCACCTGGGCCTGAGCCGGTTCGACGCGGCCGCGGAGGCGAACCTGCGCGCCTGGTTGCGCGAGGGTGCCTTGGAAGGCCGGTCAGCTCCGGAGATGCTGGCCCGCGCGGAGAACCGGTTGCGCGGCTGGAGAATTTTGCTGCCCGGCGCCAGCACGCTGGAGCGCATCGTCACCGCCGTCATGGCCCACACGACGGCCGATCTCTTCGCCACCATCTCCGCACGCCTGCCGCAGACGCTGCGTGCCGACATCGAACTGCTGGTCGAAGTGCCCGACGGCGATGCCCGCTCGAGCCTGTTCCGACTCAAAGATTATCCGAAATCTGCCAATGCCGCGGCCATCAAGGGCGACATCGTGCGCTTGCGCCTGATCGAGCAGTTGGTCGAGGGCGGCGCCGGCCTGGATGACGTCGATCCCAGGATCGTGCGCCAACTCGGCCAACTCGGGCGCCGCTACGACGCCGGCGATCTACGCCGCTTCGTCAAACCGAAGCGCGATGCGCTCGTCGCCTGTTACCTCATCGAAGCGCGCAAGACGCTGCTCGATCAGATCGTCGACATGAACGACCTGTTCCTGACCACCATGAACCGGCGGGCGCGCAACGCGGTCGAACGGCAGCGCAAGAGCCTGCGTCGCCGGGCCCGCGACGGGCTGCACCGCGTGCTCGGCGCCGTCGATGCGCTGATCGCGGCCGGCGGCGCTGAGACCGTCGCCACCTTCCGCGACGCACAGAACCCGCCGGCGCTAATTGAAGCCGCCATCGCCTGCCGTGCCTACGAGCGGCTTGAGTCGAGGGGCCATCTCGATGCCATGCTGGCCCGCTACGGCGTGCTGCGCCAATACCTGCCGGCCTTCTTCGCCCTGCCGTTTCAGGCCGCTGCCGGCAGCGAGACCTTGCTCGAGGCTGTCGCGGCGATGCGCGCACTCGACGCCGGCACGCGCGGCCCGCTCACGGCCAACGACCCGCACGGCTTCGTGCCGGCGGAGTGGCGCCCTTACCTGATCACCGGTGATAAGATCGCCCGGAAACTCGACCGGGCCATCTGGGAAATCTCGCTGGCCCTCGCGGTTCGCGACGCGCTCCGCGCCGGCGGCCTGTTTCTGGCGCATAGTCGCGACCATGTCTCGTTCTGGAATCTGGTCTACGACGACCGGAACTGGCAGCAGACACGCGAACAGGCCTATCAACGCCTCGAGCTGCCGACCGACGGGCACGCTTTCCTGGCCCGGCTCGGCGCCGAATTCGACCGCGCCGTACACGCGGCACAACGCGGCCTGCCCGGCAACCGCTTCGCCGCGATCCACAATGGCCGACTCAAACTCAAACAGCGCGACGCCATGCCGGTCCCCCATGCTTTGCGCGAGCTGCGCGCCACGGTCGGCGCCAGCCTGGGCCGCGTGCGCATCGAGGATCTCCTGCAAGATGTCGACGAGTGGTGCGGCTTCACCCGAGCCTTCCAGCCGCTCGGCGGCTACCAGCCCCGCGGCGCTGACCCACACCGCTCGTTGCTCGCCACCCTGATCGCGCACGGCACCAATCTCGGCCTCGCCGCGATGAGCCAGAGCGTCGACACGCTCACCGCCGAGGCCTTGCAGGACACCAGCCGATGGTTCCTGCGCGACAGTACGATCAAGGCAGCCAACACCATCCTGGTCGACCACCACAACAGTCTGCCGCTCAGCATTCTCTGGGGCGACGGCCGCCGTTCGTCTTCCGACGGCCAGCGCTTCGCCGTCGAGCGCGACAGCCTGCTCGGCAGCGTCTACCCACGCTATTTCGGCTACTATGACTGGGCGCTCCAGCTCTACACGCACACTTCTGACCAGCACAGCGTCTACGCCACCCAGGCCATCTCCTGTGCGCCACGCGAGGCCGGTTACGTTCTCGGCGGCATTCTCGATAACGAAACGGTCCTCGCGATCCGGGAGCACACCTCGGATACGCACGGTTTCACCGAGCACCTGTTCGGACTTTGTGCGCTCCTCGGGATCGCCTTCGTGCCACGGCTGAAAGACCTGCCGGACCAGGTGCTCAGTCGCATCGACCGCACGGCTGACTACGGCGCATTGCAGCCGCTGCTGCGCGGTCGCATCAACGTCGAACTCATTCTCGAGCAGTGGGACCAGTTGGTCCGGCTCGCGGCGTCGCTGAAGGACCGCCTTACCCCGGCTCATGTCGTCATGCAGCGCCTGGCCAACGCGAACGCATCCGACCGCCTCGCCGGCGCGCTCACCCAGCTCGGCCGCCTGATGAAGACCATCCACATCCTGCGCTATATCCAAGAGCCGCTGCTGCGCGACGCCATCCAGCTGCAGCTCAACCGTGGCGAGTTCCGCCACATCCTCGCCAAGTCGCTGTTCTTCGCCAACTGGGGCAGCTTCCGTTCCGGCGACTACGAGGAGGTGATGAACAAGGCCAGCTGCCTCAGTCTGCTGTCCAACGCAGTCCTGGTCTGGAACACCGTGCACATCACGCGGATCGTCCACCAACTCCGCACCGCCGGGCATGAGGTGCGCGACGAGGACCTCGCCCGCGTCTCACCCTTGATGCACGCCCACGTCATCGCGAATGGCAGCTACTTCCAGTCACCCCGCCGACGGGTCGATGCAGCGCCCGAACCCGTCATGACCTGAGCGAAAGGACCCAGCATGCCCCACAAAGATCCGGTGAACTGGCAGCCGATCAGCGAGATGCCGCTGATCGCCAGCATGATCGATGGCGCGCTGGAGGACACGCGCGAGCACATGGAAACCCTAACCAAAGCCCGGACGAGACCGCACGTGCTCGACGACGCTACCATTGACCGGACTGAACGGGTTCATACCGAGCAGCTGGAATTCGTCGATATCTATGCCCAGCAGATCAGCCGTTGGCGGACTGAAAGGCTGTCAGCCGATCAAACACGCGAACTGGACCGCATGGAGGCACAGAACGGGCATTTGCGCGCCGTGACGGCCGACGTCCTCGCCTTGGCATCTGAGCTGCGCAAAGGAACCATTGAGCGTGTCTTGGCCATGAGCGACGTCGAACTCGGCTTGCATGCCCTTCTGACGAACCAACCATCAGGCCGCCGCTAACCCGACCCTCAACATTGCGTCCAATACCGCTACCGTACGTTTTCGTAGAGATGGGCCTTCTGCCCCGGCGTGGACGGGCGGGGGCAGGAGCGGTTCAGCACGCGGGAGATGCTGCAAACCGAGCGACAGATGGAGACGGCGGCCGCCATGCTGGCCGGACAGTCCGGGCACCGGGTGGACACGGTATACATGCTCACGACGCGGGTGCGGTGCGAGCAGGCGGGTCTGGTTCTGGGCAAGGAGCAG